>JAFMJA010000254.1 GCA_017853735.1 Burkholderiaceae bacterium
TTGGGATAGCGGACATGGTCGACCAGTTCCTGGATCTTCTGGCTGGGCGCTGGGGTCACCAGGCTGACCAGGATGATCACAGCGATACCGATCGGCACACCAAACAGGCCCGCCGAGATCGGCTGGATGTCCCACCACAATTGCACCGGCGAGGTGACGCCGAAGAGGCCGCGCATCCAGGGCTGGGTGGTCGCCATGTAGTAGAAAGTGGTACCCAGGCCAGCAATCATGCCCAGCGAGGCGGCAATCCCGGTGGCACGCTTCCAGAAGATGCCGATCACCAGTGCCGGGAAGAAGGCCGCTGCAGCAAATGAGAATGCCGCAGAAACCAGGAACAGGATGTCGGCCGGCTTCTGGGCCGCTACATAGGCGGCAGCCAGCGCCACCACCAGCAGCAGGACCTTGGAGATGCTCACCCGGCGGGCGGTCGAGGCATTGGGGTCGATCATCTTGTAGTACAGGTCATGCGACAGGGCGTTGGCAATGGTCAGCAGCAGGCCGTCGGCAGTGGACAGCGCAGCAGCCAGGCCACCCGCGGCCACCAGGCCCGACACCACATAAGGCAGGCCACCAATCGCAGGAGCCGCCAGCACGATGATGTCACCACCAATGCTCATCTCATTGAGCTGCAGGATGCCGTCCTTGTTGATGTCGGTGACCGAGAGCAAGCCCGGATCCACCTTGTTCCAGGCGGCAATCCACTCGGGTAGCTTGTCGAATGGTGTTCCTATCAGGACCGTAAACACCTCGTACTTGACCAGCACCGCCAAGGCCGGAGCAGTGAAGTAGAGCAGGAAGATGAAGAACAGCGACCAAGCCACCGATTCACGGGCCTCACGCACACTGGGCACGGTGTAGTAGCGCATCAGGATGTGCGGCAAGGCGGCAGTGCCCACCATCAGGCAGAAAATCAGTGCCAGGAAGTTGCGTCGCGACACGTCATAGGCTTTCTGGGCGGCTGCATCGCCGTTGGGGTCACCCGCAAACTGGTTGGCATGAGGTGGCATGCCATTGAGCGGCCTGGCCTTGTTGTCTGCTGCAGTCTTGGCGGCGGTCCAGGCTTTCTTGGCTGCATCAGCGTCCTTGGGCAAGCCAGCCAACGTTTTTTCAGCAGCCGCGATATCAGCGGCAGGCGCATTGGCAGTCTTGAGCTCGGTCAGCTTGGCTTCAGCGGCAGCTTTGTCAGCAGCCAGCGCAGCCGCAGGGTCTTTCAGCTTTTCGGCCAGGGCGGCAGAGCGCTGCTTGAAGATATCGCGCACTTCCAGTTCTTTGGCGTCACTGTTCAGGCGTTTTTCCTGTTCGGTGACCTTCTGCAACTGGTAGCCATAAACCGCCTGGGGCACTGGCACGCTGGTCTGCTTGACTGACAGCCAGACCACCGGGATCAGATAGGCCACGATCAGGATGATGTACTGCGCCACCTGGGTCCAGGTCACCGCACGCATACCGCCCAGGAAAGAGCAGACCAGAATACCGCCCAGGCCCAGGAAAATACCCAGTTCAAACGCCACACCGGTCAGACGGGCAGTGATCAGGCCCACGCCATAGATCTGCGCCACCACATAAGTGAAAGAACACAGAATGGCCGCCAGAATGCCCAGGAAACGAGGCAGGTTGCCGCCATAGCGCTCACCCAGGAAGTCGGGCACGGTGAACTGGCCAAATTTGCGCATGTAGGGCGCCAGGAACAGCGCCACCAGGCAGTAGCCACCCGTCCAGCCCATGATGAAGGCCAGGCCGCCGTAGCCGGTGAGGTAGAGCGTGCCGGCCATGCCGATGAAGGAGGCCGCCGACATCCAGTCAGCACCTGTGGCCATGCCGTTGTAGACCGCAGGCACCCGTCGACCCGCCACATAGTACTCGGCCGCATCCGTGGTACGGCTCATGATGCCGATACCGGCATACAGACCAATGGTGGCCAGCAGGAAGGCCAGGCCGATCCAGCTGCGTGGCATGCCCATCTGTTCGAGCACCGCCAACACGATCACAAAGGCGAGAAAACCGCCCGTGTACCAGGTATAGACCTTGTTGAGGCCTTGCTTAAACGCCATTTTGGCAGCCGCATTTGTCGGGCTGCCAGCGTCAGATCCAAACATTCCAGCCATGATTACTCCTCGCTTTCCTGCACGCCGTGCTCATTGTCCAGCTTGTTCATGTATCTGGCGTAGTACCAGATGATCAGGACATAGATGATCAGGGATCCCTGAGCACCCATCCAGAAACTGAACGGCCAGCCAAAGAATGTGAAATTCAGATCGCGAGCGTAATAGCCCACAACGAATGTGACAACAAACCATATCGCCAGCAAAACGGCCGTGATATTGAGGTTTTTGCGCCAATATTGACGATGGGTTTCGGTCAACTCCATGTGTCTTCTACCTCCAACAACAAAACCCTTGCGGGCGAATCGCGATCACCACATGTATGTCTGTGGCCTGCAAGCCTGATCGCGGCTTGTCTCCTGACCCCAGCTTGCGCCTGGGTCAACCTCCTGCCGTTCCATGCCGGGTCACGAAGACTGCGCTATGCGCAATCCTGTTTCGCGCTCCAGCTGGGCGGCCACCTTAGGCTCAAACCCCTTGAGATGGCGAATGATCTTCACCGCCTCGTCGGGCTCTTGCCTGTCCACATGAACCCGCGCCAGCTGATACCAGCCGAACGGGCTCATGGGCTGCAGTTCTGTGTTTTTCTTCAGCGCTACGACAGCCTGGTCGTAGCGACGATCCTGAATCAGGACCAGCGCAAGACCGTACCAGGCACGGTCCAGCTTGGGGTCAATCTGCAGGGCACGGCCAAAAGCGTCCTCTGCTTTAGCGTATTGCTTGTCCTGTTCCAGCATGAAGCCCAGGTTGAACCAGGCCGAGGCCTGTCCCGGGTGAGCGACAGTCAATTGCTCCATGGCGGCAATGGCCTCGTCCCGTCGGTCCAGCTGGGCCAGGACATGCGCTCGGCTGGCCAGGGCATAGCGGTCCTGCGGACGCAAATCCAGCATGGACTCAAAACGGCCCAGGGCAGCACTCTTCTGGTTGAACAGCAGCAAGGCAATGGCCTGCCACTTGAGAAACAGGTAATGCAGCGAGGTGCTCACTTGCAATGCTCCACACCGATCTGCAGGCAGGCCTGTATCCGATACAGGGTTGCAGCAAGCCAGACAAAGAGCAATAGACAAAAAGCCACCAGGGGCACATGCCTATCCAGCACCATTTTGGGGGAGATCTTGCGCGCTACCAGCACAAAAGGCCGGCCCAGAATCTCAAGGATTTGATAGAAAAGATTCTGCTCTTTGCGAGCACCGGCCAACAGACCCAGCACCCATTGCCCAAGCAAGGCCATGAGCGCAATTTCCGAAATCAGTTTGACGACATTCGCAAGGGTCAGCATAGGATCCCGATTACAGACTGAGGGCGATTGTGTATCAAGCTCACGCCAATTGCTATCGAATTTTCACGAATTCAGGTCAAATCACGGTTAAACCCTGACAGGGTTTTCCCTTGATGCGCACATGAATATGCGCAGAAAGGACTGGCTTGCCAGGGGCGCGCTCGCCCCGGCGAACAGGGGCCTGCTTCAGTTGGCCAATCTTTGCCAGGTCTCGACCACCGAGTCTGGATTCAAGGAAAGCGAGGTGATGCCCTTGTCCACCAGCCACTGCGCAAAGTCAGGATGGTCGCTGGGTCCCTGGCCGCAGATACCCACATACTTGCCCTGCTTGAGGCAAGCCTCGATGGCTCGCTCGATCAAGGCTTCTACGGCCGGGTCGCGCTCATCAAAATCGGCTGCCAGCAATTCCATGCCGGAGTCGCGGTCCAGGCCCAGGGTCAATTGGGTCAGGT
>JAFMJA010000255.1 GCA_017853735.1 Burkholderiaceae bacterium
CAGCAAAGTCGATGGCCACATCAAACAGGCGGTAGGGCTGGTCTGCGGACAGGCGTGCACCCGGGTGTTGTGCCAGCACGGTTTGGGCGGCCTGTTGCAAACGCGCTTGCAGCAACTGGCCTGGCTCGGGCTGGGCCAGAAACTGGCGCTCGAGCCGCTTGCTGGCGCGATGGTAGGCAAACCAGAAGGCGCCGTTTTCGCCAATCACTGCGTCGATCGGCCACATGCGCGCGACATGGTCGCACCAGCCAGCTGGCCTGCCAGTGACCGCCACCGCATGGCGGCCGGCGGCCTGCCAGCGCTCCAGCGCGGCAAAGCCGCTGGCGCAAACCTGCCCCTCGTGGGTGAAGGTGTCGTCGATGTCAAAGAACAGGATCTGGACCGCGCGGCCCTGGGTCAGGTGCGACAAAGCTTGCATGGCCAGGGCTCAGAGGATGCGTTTGCGCAACTGGGTCACGCCCACTTCGGCGGCCAGCACAATGACAAAGATCGCCACCAGGATCAGCGACACCCGGTCCCACTGGAACAGGTTCATGGCGGTGTCCAGCGCCATGCCGATGCCGCCTGCGCCCACCAGCCCGAGCACAGCGGACTCGCGCACATTGATGTCCCAGCGAAACAGCGCCACCGACCAGAAGGTGGGCGCGACCTGCGGCCAGTAGGCCTTGGCCAGCACGGTCATGGGCGGCGCACCGGTGGCGCGGATGGCTTCGACCGCCTTGATATCGCACTCTTCCAGCGCTTCGCCGATCAGCTTGCCGACAAAGCCGACCGAGCGACAGGCGATGGCCACCGTGCCGGCCAGCGCACCCGGGCCAAAGACGCCGACAAACAGCAGGGCCCAGATCAGCGAATTGACCGAACGCGAAGCCACCAGGATGAAGCGCGCCAGCAGGTTCAAGGACTTGGCACGCACAATATTGCCGGCCGAGAGGATGCCAATCGGAATGGCCAGCACGATAGCGATGACTGTGCCGAGGGTGGCGATATGCAGGGTCTCGATCAGGGGCTGGTGCACACCGGGGCCATAAAACGACCAATCGATCGGCCACATGCGGCTGAGCAGGTCGTGCATCTGCGCCGGGGCGTCCCATAGAAACTCCGGAATCACCTCGACATGGCGGATCGACAGAATCACCGCTGCCAGCAAGACCACCAGCAGGAGCCAGCGTGCGGCACGCTCGGCAGCGGTGAAGCGCACCCAGGTGCGCGGGGGCGCAAGCTGCGCGGTGCCTGGGGCTTGGGCTAGCAGGGGCATGCGAGGCTCAGTCATCACCGCTCTTGGCGTCTACATCAAGAATGCGCCGCACCCAGCGGGCCAGGGTTTCACCAATCATGATCATGGCCACAATGGCCAGGATGATGGCGCAGACAAAGTCGTAGTCATAGCGCTGGAAGGCCGAAAACAGGGTGCCGCCTATGCCGCCTGCGCCCACAATGCCCACCATGGTGGAGTTGCGCAGGTTGGAGTCCACCTGGTAACTGGCAAAGCCGACGAAGCGCGACATCACCTGGGGGAACACCCCGTAGCTGAGCAGGCTGACAAAGGGCGCACCGGTGGCACGCACAGCCTCGACCTGCTTGGGTGAGATCTCTTCGATCGCCTCGGTGAACAGTTTGCCGATAAAACCGATCGAGGCCACAGTGAGGGTGAGGATGCCAGCCATGGCGCCAAAGCCCACCGCCTTGACAAACACAATGGCCACGATCACCGGATGAAACGAGCGGCACAGGGCCACCCCGGTGCGTGCCGGCGTGCTCACCCACCAGGGCATCAGGTTGCGCGCGCCCATAATGCCGATGGGCAGCGACAGCAGCACGCCTAGCACCGAGGCCAGCAGCGCAATCTCCAGGCTTTCCAGCAAGCCCTTGGCCATGGTGTCGGGCTGGATGATGACCGGGGGAAACATGCGATCCAGAAATTTGGCACCGTTGTCCAGCCCGAGCAGAAAACGCGGCCAGCTCAGGTCGAGCTGGGCGGCGGCATAGATCACATAGGCCAGCCCGATCAACCAGCCCAGCCAGACGGCGGGGCGCCGCCGAAAGGCTAGTGCAGCCATGTTTCCCCGCCATAGATGGCTTGCAGCATGCTCTCGCTCAGGCCACCAGGAGCACCGTCATAGACGATGGAGCCACCCGACATGCCGATGATGCGGCTGGCAAATTTTTGCGCCAGCACCACATCGTGCATATTGATGACGATCGGGATCTGCAACTGCTGACCCATGTCCACCAGGATCTGCATCACCTCCACCGAGGTCTTGGGGTCAAGCGAGGAGGTGGGCTCATCGGCCAGCAGCAACTTGGGGTGCTGCATGACGGCGCGCGCGATGCCTACCCGCTGACGCTGGCCGCCCGACAGGCTGTCAGCGCGCTGATGCTCCAGGCCACTCAGGCCCACCTGTTCAAGCAGGGCAAAGGCCTGCTCGATGTCCTGTGGGTGGTAGCGGCGCCACCAGGCGCTCCAGGCCGACATATAGCCCAGCCGGCCGCAGAGAATGTTTTCCATCACGGTGAGGCGCTCGACCAGGTTGTATTCCTGAAAGACCATGCCGATCTGGCGCCGGGCCTCGCGCAAGCCACGGCGCGACAGGGTGAGCAGGTCCTGGCCCTGAAACCAGATCTCGCCCGCAGTGGGCTGCACCAGGCGGTTGATGCAGCGGATCAGGGTGGATTTGCCAGTGCCCGAGGGGCCGATGATCGCCACCACCTCGTGCTGGCCGATGTCCAGGTTGATCCCATGCAGGACCGGCTTGCCTGCAATATAGGATTTCTCAAGCCGGCGGATCGATAGTCCGTGCGCCATGTCCAGCGCTTGGCTCAGTTCTTCTTCTGTGCTTTGGCCTGCTCCTGCTCATAGGCAGCGCGGTCAAATTTCTGCCCACCCGCCTCGGAGACCTGGCGCACCACCGCCCAGTCTTTCTCGAAGTTCACCGGGAAGAAGCGGTCGGCGCCAGAAAAGGCCTTCTTCATCTCCTCGGGGAAGCGGTAGTCGTAGAAGCACTTGAGCATCTGGTCGCGGAACTTGGGCTCCAGATCATGGGCGTAGGCAAAGGAGGAGGTGGGAAACTTGGGGCTGCGGTAGATGATGCGGAAGTTCTCTTCCTTGATCTGCCCGCGCGAGGCCATGCGCTCGTACACATCGGAGGCAACCGCCGCGCCATCGTAGTCGCCCGAGTTCACCCCCAGCACCGACTGGTCGTGCTTGCCCGAGAACAGGATGTTGTAGTCCTTGCCGGGGGTCAGCCCCTGTTTGGGAAACAGCGCCATGGGCGCCATATGGCCCGAGTTGGAGGAGGGCGAGGTGTGGGCGAATTTCTTGCCCTTGAGGTCAGCCATGGTTTTGTAGGGGCTGTCATTCTTGACGATCACGATCAGGTTGTAGCCCTGGAACTCTTTCTCGTAGCCTTTCACTGCAAAGGGCACCGCGCCGGCGATATTCACCGCAAAGGCGGTGGGCCCGGTGGAAAAGCCCCCGACATGCAGGCGGCCTGAGCGCATGGCCTCGATCTCGGCGGCATTGGACTGCACCTGGTAGAACACCACCCGTTTCTTGGTACAGGCAGCCAGGTGCTCGGTGAAGGGCTTGAAGATTTTTTCGTACACCGCCGGGTCTTCCACCGGGGTGTAGGTGAAGACCAGGGTGCTGGGGGTTTTCAGCTTTTTGGGGTCTTTGGGCGCATCGGCCACCAGGTCTTTGTTTTCATCGCAATACAGCTTGTCCAGGTCGCCCCGGTGGCTGCAACTGTCCTGCGCCCAGGCCAGGCAGACAGCAGCAAGGGCAAGGATAAAGACGGCAAGACG
>JAFMJA010000256.1 GCA_017853735.1 Burkholderiaceae bacterium
CCTCGTTGGGACATTCAGGCTCACAGACATCGCAGTTGATGCACTCGTCGGTGAACATCAGCGCCATGATTGGCTCCTGGTATGGGTAGAAGAAAAAAGCAACGGCATGGCAGGGATTATCCGCGCTACGGGCAAATCATGTCGCGGTCCCATGCTGCTTGGCCACCAGCTTTTGCTGGTCATATACCGGTTGCGCAGGCATATCGGCCAGATGCGCGGTGTCGGCCCATTGCAGGATCTCAAGGGCTTGACCTGCCAGCCGCACCCGGCTCAGGCCGGCATTGGGAATCAGGCTTTGGCGCGGCCCGGACAGGGGTAGCCCAAGGGCGCTGCGGTAGATCATGTCGAGCACACCGCCATGGGTGACCAGGGCTATGGTCAGGCCTGCATGGCGCTGCGCCAGCGCGCGCATTGCAGCCATCACCCGCGCATGGAACTGGCTTATGCTCTCGCCCCCGCTGAAGGCATAGTCCGCCTCGAAACGCAGCCACTGGGCCCAGGCCTGGGGGTGCTCACGCTGGAGATCGGCCACGCGCATGCCCTCGGCCAGGCCGAAATGCTGCTCGCGCAAGTCGCGCACCAGCTCGGTCTGCAGGGGCTGGGGCCAGCCGGGCAGGCCGGCCAAGGGCTCGGCCGTCTGGCGCGCGCGCAGCAGGTCGCTGCTGACCAGATGGGCAAATTTCTCATGCGCCAGCCGCTGGGCCAACCGCCGAGCCTGCTCCTGGCCCACCGCATTGAGCGGCACATCCATCTGGCCCTGAAAGCGCAGCTGGCGGTTCCAGTCAGTCTCACCATGGCGGATCAGGAGAAAGTCGGTCATGCCTGGTTTTTTGGGGGATTTTCTTCCATGGCACGGCGAAACTGCTCCAGCCGGACCGGGTAATCGGCGGCATCGCCAAAAGCCATGAAGCGCTGATAGCGCGCATGCGAGCCCAGCCGCTTGTGGGCGTGCTTGATCGGGCAGAAATACTGCTCGGTGCGTGCCACGATCTCGGTGGCATAGGCCAACAGGCCATTGGCATACGCGCAATAGGTGCAATGGAAGCGCTCGATCACATTTAAATACGACAGGTGCCGTCGGTCATAGACGAAGTAATCGGACCGGCGCACCCTGGCCACCCGGTAGATCGGAAAGCAGACCGCCTGATAGCCACTGACGCACAGGTCCAGCAGCAAGAGGGGCAAGGCCATGCCATAAATCACCGGGCCGGTAATCAGGTTTTGCGGGCGGGTGCCCAGCCAGCGCATCACGTTGATGCGCAGGCGCTGGTGCGCCGCCTTGACCGACTGCTCAAACTCCACCTTTTTGCCACGGATGGTGAAGCTCACCTTGGCCTCTTGCTGATGTAGCGCGTTGAGCAACTCGGCTTCCAGCACGGAAATCTGCGTCAGCAGCTCTTGGATTCGCTCGTTCATGAGACAGCCCTCCTGTGGCTGAACGCCAGCTGATTTAGTCGCGGGTTTTTTCTGCCAAGGCGCGCGCCACCACCGGATCAACAAATTTGTAGGCCTCGCCGCCAAGGGTGGCAATCTCGCGCACCAGGGTACTAGAAATGAACTGGTAGTTGGCGCTGGGAGTGAGAAATACGGTTTCCACCTCAGGCATCAGGCTGCGGTTCATGCCAGCGAGCTGGAACTCGTAATCGAAGTCGGTGACTGCCCGCAAGCCGCGCAACACAACTTTGGCGCCACGGGCAATGACAAAGTCGCGCAACAGACCGCTGAAACTTTCTACGCTGACATTGACATCGGCCTTGACCACCTCGCGCGCCATGTCGATGCGCTCGTCAAGACTGAACATGGTTTTTTTATGGTGCGCGGCAGCTACTGCAACAATCACCTGTTCAAACAACTGTGCAGCACGCCGCACCACATCGCTGTGGCCTAGGGTCATCGGATCGAAAGTGCCGGGATAGACGGCGATCACTGGTTTGGGCATAGCGGACATCTCCAGGAACTGATTATGCAACGCCAAGCTCAACAGGCTAGACTGCCGCCATGAGTTGGAACGCTTCTCTCGACCTCAACTATGAGTTCAAAGATAACAAGACCCTTGTGAAATACAGCCATAGCGGTCCATTACGCATCCTCAAGAGTCTTTATCCTGAAGGGGCTGCTGTTTGCCACAATGTGCTGATCCATCCACCTGGAGGACTGGTTGGCGGAGACACTCTTGAGATTGACATCAAGGTACATCGCAATGCCCATGGGCTTGTGACCACCCCGGGTGCAACTCGCTTTTACCGCTCAAAGGGTGAGCCTGCCGAACAGTCCATGCACGCCCACCTGGCACCTGGTGCACGGCTGGAATGGTTACCAATGGAATCGATTGCCTACAATTTATGCAGCGCAAAAAACAAGGCCGTCTTTCATCTTGAGCCGGGCGCTGAAGTGTTGGGCTGGGATATTACTGCCCTGGGCCTTCCCAGCGCGAATAAGCCTTTTACTCAAGGAAGCTTTACCCAGCATCTTGAAATACCTGGCGTCTGGCGCGAACTTGCTTGTTTAGACGCCACCGATCATCGCCTCCTTAATGGGCCGTTGGGCCTGGCGGGTTATCGCTGCCTGGCCACCATGTTTTTTTTGTCCGGCCAGGCCATCAATTCTGAACGAAGAGATCTAGCCTTGGCGAATGCGCGCTCAAGCTTCAATGATCAAACGCTTCATATGAAATGCGGGGCAACCTCTCCCAACTCACACGTGATTCTGATGCGTGTCCTATCTGCTGGTGTAGAGCCAGCCATGAACCTACTCAAGAAGCTGCGGGCTAGCTGGCGACACTGTATGTGGAACATGCAGGCTCCCGCGCCTCGCACCTGGTTCACCTGATTTGAGGAAAACTCTACCCGATAAAATTTTGATGATTCTTGAGGTTTTCGGATGCAGCAAAATACCCAATCGTTTTGAATTCAACACCTATGGAACTCACCCCTCGCGAAAAAGACAAGCTGCTGATATTTACTGCAGCGCTGCTGGCCGAGCGTCGAAAAGCAAAAGGCCTGAAGCTCAACTACCCGGAGTCCATAGCACTGATCAGCGCTGCAGTGATGGAAGGCGCCCGCGAAGGCAAGACGGTGGCGCAACTGATGAGCGAGAGCAGAACCATTCTCACCCGTGCGGATGTGATGGATGGGGTTGCCGAGATGATTCCAGATATTCAGGTTGAAGCCACTTTTCCTGATGGCACCAAACTTGTTACCGTTCACCAGCCTATCGTCTGAAAGGAATTTGCCATGTATTACCGCAACATTGCTTTAATGACTGTATTCACCTATTCGGCGTCCGCGTTTGCCCATGAGGGGCACGGCATCTCGGGCGCACAGCACTGGCATGCCACCGACAGTTGGGGCCTGATCGCAATGGCATTGTTCATCGCCGTAGCCGCATGGCTGGGCCGGGGCGGCAAATGATTCCTGGAGAATTGCTGATCGAGCCTGGCGAGCACCTGCTTAATCCGGGCCGGCGCACGCTCGTGCTGGTGGTGAGCAACACTGGCGACCGTCCAATCCAGGTCGGCTCTCACTACCACTTTGCAGAAACCAATGGGGCCTTGAGCTTTGATCGCAAGGCTGCACAAGGTATGCGCCTGAACATCGCATCCGGCACAGCGGTGCGCTTCGAGCCCGGACAGCAACGCACAGTTGAATTGGTTGATGTGGCAGGCGAGCGCGTGATTTTTGGTTTTCGTGGCTTGACACAAGGAAGGCTGGGCTGATCATGGCCACCATCACCCGACAGGCTTACGCCGAAATGTACGGTCCGACAGTGGGCGACCGTGTGCGCCTGGCCGATACTGA
>JAFMJA010000257.1 GCA_017853735.1 Burkholderiaceae bacterium
GCTGACATTCAGGCCGAATACGACAAATTTGTAGCCGCCAACAGCGGCAAGGAGTATCGGGCCCGACATATCCTGGTGGAAAAAGAGGAGCAAGCGAAGGCCATCATTGCCTCACTCAAAAAAGGAGGCAAGTTTGAGGATATTGCGAAAAAGCAGTCCAAGGATCCAGGATCGGGAGCCAATGGCGGCGACCTAGACTGGGCCAGCGCCAGCAGCTATGTCAAGGAATTTTCCGATGCCATGGTCAAGCTGGCCAAGGGCAAGACAACCGATATGCCGGTGAAAAGTCAGTTCGGCTGGCATGTCATCCGTCTGGACGATGTGCGCGATGCCCAACTGCCCAAGCTGGATGAGCTCAAGCAGCAAATTGGTCAACAGCTTCAACAGCAAAAACTGATGAAATTCCAGGAAGACCTTCGCGCCAAAGCGAAAATCGAATAAAGATGTTTTCCTGAAAAAACGCGGTCATGACCGCGTTTTTTTGTTTGAACAATCTCTATGAAATTTTTATCGCTTCTGGGCGCTCTGCTGGTCCTGGCTGGTTGCGCCACCAAACCTGCGCCAGAGATTGTGGGTGCATTGGCCCCCGATGGTCTACTGCGTGCAGCCATCAATCTGGGCAATCCCATCTTAGCAAGCAAGGACGGCACAGGCCACCCTCAAGGCGTATCGGTAGACCTGGCGCGCGAGCTGGGCAGACGACTTCAGCTACCTGTGGAACTCATCACTTTTCCTTCGGCTGGCAAAACAGTGGAGGCCCTGCGTCAGAACCAGGTTGATATTGCCTTTGTGGCGATTGATCCAGCCCGTGCGGTGGATATTCTCTACAGTGCACCCTATGTGGTGATCGAAGGATCCTACCTGGTACGTCAGGACTCACCTATCCTGCGCAATGAGGAGGTCGACCGACCAGGTATTCGCATCGCTGTTGGTAATGGCAGTGCTTACGATCTGTATCTCAAACGAGAGATCAAACAAGCCTCCCTGGTCAGAGCGCCCACTTCTCCTTCAGTGGTCGACATGTTCCTGGCTCAGCAGCTGGAAGTGGCGGCGGGCGTCAAACAGCAGCTGCAGGCGGATGCTCGACGATTGCCTGGCTTGCGCCTGCTGGATGGCCGCTTCATGGTCATCCAGCAAGCCATGGCCACACCCCGTGTACGGGGCACTGCGGCTTCGCGCTATCTGTTCAGCTTTGTGGAAGAAATGAAAACATCAGGATTTGTGGCGGCCGCCCTGGCCAGACACAAGATAGAAGGGGCTGATGTTGCCCCTCTGGAGTCAAAATGAATTCAAGCAATTTCTGGGATTTTCCCTACACCTCGCAGCGCATGCCTTTGTTGGCGGCCAATGTCGTCAGCACCTCCCAGCCTCTGGCCTCTAGTGCCGGCCTGCAAATGTTTGCCCGCGGCGGCAACGCGGTGGACGCGGCGCTGGCCACTGCGATCACGCTCACAGTGGTGGAGCCTTGCATGAACGGCATCGGTGGTGATGCCTTTGCCATCCTTTGGGATGGCCAGCAAATGCACGGGCTCAATGCAAGTGGGCGAGCTCCACGGCGCTGGACGACTGAGCATTTCTCCAAATACCAGGCGATGCCACCGCGCGGGTGGGACTCTGTCACCGTGCCAGGCACCGTCTCGGCCTGGCGCGCTTTGTCGGAGCGATTTGGCAAGCTGCCGTTTGAGGACCTGTTCGAGCCTGCTTTGCGCTACGCACGTGATGGCTATCTGGTCTCGCCGACAGTGCACCGGCAATGGCAAGCCCAGGTGGAGGAACTGTCGCAGCAACCGGGCTACGCCCAGTCATTTGCACCCAAAGGTCGTGCGCCCCTGCCTGGCGAACATTTCATCTGCCCCGGACAGGCCCATACGCTGGAACTCATCGCCCGTAGCAAGGGCGAGGCTTTTTACCGCGGCGAACTGGCCAAAGCCATTGCCGACCATGCCCGGGCCACCGGAGGTCTGATGGATGAGCAAGATCTGGCTGCCCACCAGTGCGACTGGGTTGACCCCATCTCGGTCAACTACCGCGACCTGACGCTGCACGAAATCGGACCGAGTGGTCAAGGCATCGGTGCGCTGATGGCCCTGGGCATGCTTGAGCATCTGGACCTGTCCGGTGCGGGACTGGACACCGCCTTGTCGCACCACCTGCAGATCGAAGCCATGAAGCTGGCTTTTGCCGATCTGCAGGAATATGTGGCTGATCCAGACTGGATGAAGGCCGTCAGCGCTCAGGACCTGCTGCATCCTGACTATCTGGAACGACGCGCTCGCTTGATTGATCCGAACCGTGCGAGTGCTCCGCGCTTTGGGCAACCGCACAGTGGCGGCACCGTCTACCTCACCGCTGCCGACCAGAACGGCATGATGATCTCCTTCATTCAATCCAACTTCAAGGGCTTTGGCTCTGGCGTGGTGGTTCCGAATACAGGCATCGCGCTGCAAAATCGCGGCTGGGGTTTTACCTTGAAAAAAAATCATCCCAACCAGGTGGGTCCCAACAAGCGACCTTTCCACACCATCATCCCCGGTTTTCTCACCCGTCAGGGCCAGCCGCTGATGAGCTTTGGTGTGATGGGTGGCTCCATGCAGGCTCAGGGCCATCTCCAGGTCTGTGCGCGCATCGCAGACCATGGTCAAAATCCGCAAGCTGTCAGTGATGCGCCACGCTGGCGTGTCATGGATGACAACCATGGGGTGGCAGTGGAATGGAACTTCAATGACCAGGCTGTGCAAGGCCTGGTCGATCGTGGTCATCCGCTCAAGGTGTCACCACGATTTGACACAGACTTCGGCTGTGCCCAGCTGGCCATGAAAACCGAAGGTGGGTATATCGCTGCATCCGATCACCGCAAGGACGGTTACCCGGTCGGTTTGTGATCAAGCAATTGCCAGTGTTCGGTCCAGCGCCTGCTGGAGATCGTCCCTGAGGTCGTCGATGTGCTCCAGACCAAGGGAAAAACGAACCAGGGTGCCAGCGCGCAGGTGCTTGGGTGGTGAGGAGCGTATCGACCTGATCTCGTAGGGCACCACCAGACTCATCGGCCCTCCCCAGCTATAACCGAGCCGAAAAAGGCGCAGCGCGTCACAAAATGCATCCACCTGGGACTGGCTGAAACGGGCATCGAGGATGATGCTGAACAAGCCAGCGGCCTGCCCCTGCTCCTGTCCGCACAGCGCCAGCCAGTGTTCATGACCTGGCGATCCAGCCAAAGCCGGGTGCAGGACCTGCACGATTTCGGAGCGTTGCTGGCACCAAGCTGCCAGTGTGCGGGCAGCACGGTCCTGCGCGGCATAACGCATTGCCATGCTGGGCAATGCCCGCAATATCGCCTCCACATCATTGGCACCCACTCCCAGTCCCAGCCGCATATGGGTCAGTTTCAGGCGGGTGTGCAAAGACTCCTCGCGGGTAATGACGCTGCCCATCAAGACATCACCGCCGCCACTGGGGTATTTGGTCATGGCCTGCACCGAAATGTCGACACCCAGACCTGGCTGCAGCTCGAAGGGCTGAAAGGCAAGCCCCGCGCCCCAGGTGTTGTCCAGCACGGTGGGAATGTTGGATTCACGGCAGACACGAACCAGTTCAACCAGATCTGGAAACTCCATGCTGACAGAGCCAGGGGCCTCCAGCCAGACCAGACGGGTCTTCGCGCTGATCCGTGCTTTCAGATCCTGGGGGTTCATCGGGTCGTAAAGCTGGTGGGTAATGCCCCAGCGAGCCAAATCACCTTGCGCCAGGGCCTTGTTGGGGCCGTACGCATTGTCTGGAATCAGCACTTC
>JAFMJA010000258.1 GCA_017853735.1 Burkholderiaceae bacterium
ATGCGGTTTGGCAAAGAGCGCTTCACCCTGATGACCTGGCCACTCAGGAAGCCAACGTCCAAGCGCTCTTGCAGGGGCAAAGTGACAGCAACACCAGTGAATTCCGCATCATCCGATACAGCGACGGCGCAGTCCGGCACATCGAAATAGCGCAAACCCTGTTGCGTGGTGAAGATGGACTTCCTTCCAAGTTGATCGGCACCAATGTAGACATTACCGAGCGCAAGCTTGCCGAAGCAGCTGCTGAAAAAAGCCGCTTGCAGTTGCAGTTAATAACCAACCAAGCCCGGGTACGACTGGCGCAATATGACGATCAACTGCGCTATCGCCTTGTCAACCAAGCTTTTGCCGATCAATTTGGCCTCAGGATTGATGAGGTAATGAAAATGCACCCGCGGGAGGTTCTTGGTCTAACCGCTTATCAATTTGTTGAAGAAAAAATGAAGCGCGTTCTGGCTGGGGAAGAGCTGGAATTCGAATTGTTGTTGACCGATATTCCTGCTGGTCCTCGTGTCTCATTTGTCAGGTACCGGCCTGAGCGCAATGAGCAGGGTCGTGTCATTGGATTTTTCTCGGCCAGCTTGGACATCACAGACCTTAAGGCGGCCGAGGCCGCGCTGCGAGAGAGCGAGGCGAAGTTTCGCGATTTGTGGGAGTCCAACCGCGATGCGCAGGTGCTGTGTTTCCCTCCCGAATTCAGGCTTACTGGCGGCAACGAGGCCGCGGTAACGCTTTTTGGCGCGCGTGATGCTGATCATTTGGCCACCTTGAAGCCACAAGACCTCTCTCCGATTCGCCAGCCAGACGGGGAGCTCTCCTCCATCAAGGCGCAACGCATGATTGATCGGGCGATCACCGAGGGCTCAAACTTTTTCGAGTGGACGCACTGGGTGAGTGGAAAGGAAGTTCCCTGCGAAGTTTCTCTCACTCGTTTATCGATCAAGGGCATGACAGGTGTACAAGCTACCGTCCGTGACATCACCCTGCGCAAGCAGGCAGAAACGGAATTGCACAGGTCGACTTTAGCTCTACAGGAGAAAAAAGAGGAAGCCGAAGCTGCCAACCAGGCCAAATTACAGTTCATTGCGGCGGCCAGTCACGATCTGCGCCAGCCCACCCACGCCCTGGGCCTGTTTGTCTCCCGGCTTGGCCAACTCGTTGACGATCCGAAAACCCTCGAGCTGGTGAACGATCTGGAGCTTGCGTTGCACGACATGCAAGATTTACTCGATGTGTTGCTTGATTTCTCTCGCCTGCAGGAAAAAACTTTTCAGCCAAGACTGCAAGCAATCGACCTGCAGGAATTGCTGGAAAACCTGGGCGCCAGCTTTTCCATGCAGGCAGCATCCAAGGGACTGTCGTTGAAGGTCAGGACTCGCGCTGCCTGGGTCCTCAGTGATCCAGTGTTATTGCGGCAAATCGTGTTGAACCTGATTTCCAATGCGCTGCGCTACACCAAGCAGGGGCGCATTCTGGTGGCATGCAGAGCCCTGGCGCAGGGCTCGCGCCTGAGGCTTGAGGTCTGGGACACCGGGATAGGCATTGCTGCCGAACATCAACATGCGATATTCAAGGAATACTTTCAGCTGTCCAATGCCGAGCGTGATCGTCGCAAGGGCCTCGGATTAGGCCTGAGCATTGTGCAGCGTGCTGCAGACCTGCTCGGGCACCCGGTCAAGCTTCGCTCGGTGCCAGGGCGCGGTAGCTGTTTCAGCATCGAACTGCCCTGTACCCAGAGGGTTTCCGACCCTGCGCCCAGCCCAAGCCCCCAAAGCCTATTGCAAGGCCTGTCGGTGCTGCTGGTGGAAGACGATCCCATGGTCGTCAAAGCCAGCGAAGCACTGCTGTCCTCTTGGGCTTGTCATTTGCGCAGCGCCGAAAATCTGGATGGTGCCCTCAGATTGATAGAGGAGAGCTTCTCCCCTGATATTCTGATCAGCGACTACCGCTTGCCCGGTGACTTTGACGGCATAGCGGTATTGCAGCAACTGCAACGAGCTTGTGGGACGGAGATTCCCGCTGTGTTGATCACTGGGGATACTGAAGAAAACATCATTCAGCGTGCCAAGTCGGCTGGATTGACAGTCATGCACAAGCCATTGAGGCCTGCCAAACTGCGCAGCCTGCTGAGAAACTTGAGCATTACTGCCCAGATCTGAGGGGCGCAAGCGGGCGGGGCTGTGCCAGCCCCAACGCCGCTCAATGACACTCGGGATGGTTGACAATCAGGTTGAGTGCAGCGGTATCCAGAATGCGCACATGGCGCTGCTTGACCTCAATGATCTGATCATCCACCAGTTTTGAAAATATCCGGCTGACGGTTTCCATTTTCAGGCCCAGATAGCTGCCGATTTCCTCGCGGGTCATGCGCAGATACAGCTCATGCTGCGAGAAGCCGCGCGCATGCAGTCGTTGGACTAGGTTGAGCAAAAAGGCCGCCAACCGTTCCTCCGCGCGCATGCTGCCCAGTAGCAGCATGACGCCGTGCTCACGCACAATTTCCCGGCTCATGATCTTGTGCAGGTGGCGCTGGAAGCTTGGGATCTCGTGGGAGAGTTCTTCGATTCGGTCAAATGGCATGATGCAGACTTCTGCATCCTCCAGGGCGATGGCATCACAGTCATGCTGATCGGTGACGATGCCATCCAGGCCAATGATCTCGCCAGCCATCTGGAAACCAGTCACCTGGTCACGTCCATCTTCAGTGGCTACCGTGGTCTTGAAGAAACCAGTCCGGATTGCGTAAATGGAATTGAATTTCTCGCCGCTGCGAAACAGGGCCGCACCGCGTCTTACCTTGCGCCGGCTGGATACCATCTCCTCAATACGTTCAATCTCCTTGGGGCTCAGGCCTTGCGGCATGCACTGCTCGCGTTGATTGCAGCTGGAGCATGACACCTTGGCGGGTGTGGCGTTGATACGTACTACACGTGAGTTCACAAATTCTTTTTTGATTGGAATTGATCCAAACATGGATGGGTTGGCAAGCGCGAGAGATGTCATGAAATCCTCCTGGGTTTCGTGCTGACCGAACAACGCGATCTACACGACTGCTAGGCTAGGACATGTCAAGCTGCAAATGTGTCCTGAGTGTTAAAACTCAGTGAGAACTTGGAAAATTTTCATCTTGATTGGGTGGCCGATCGGTGACTCGTGTGCAGCTGAGCCGGCCTGGCTCAGGCGCAGCGTGATTCGCTGGGAGCCATCGCTGTGGTTGATATTTTCAAGCCCAGAACAGTCAGGCTGAGGCCTGGGCCAGCAGCTCGACAATTTGCTGCTGCTCCTCGTTGCGGCTGGCATCCAGGTTGCGTGAATCGGCAAAGAGCCAGGTGGTGTCGGTGTGGTTTCCGTCCAGCACGGTGCCATCGGCATCGGCGCAAAAACGGCTGCCAACAATTTTGTGGTTGAAATAAGCCTGCGCGCCAACCCGTGTGTATTCCATAACGACGGATTTCTCCAGATGGGCGCCAGATTCCACCACCGCACCCGCTCCGATCACCACCGGACCGATCAGGGTGCTGCCGGACTGAATTTCTGCGCTTCCGCCAATAAACACTGGAGGCACCACGGTGCAGTTGGACAAATCGGCCTTGACATTCAAGCCTATCCTGACCCCGGGCCTGATTTCTTGGCCTGGCAATTCAAAATGCTCAATCTCTCCGCGTAGGGCCTGCATGGTGACTGCGTGGAAATCTGAGACTTTTCCGATATCCAGCCATTGCCATGGGGTGGATTGCAGGGCAGCGTAAAGCGTACCTTGGCGGGTCAATTCGGGAAAGAG
>JAFMJA010000259.1 GCA_017853735.1 Burkholderiaceae bacterium
ATTGCTGCTATGACGCTAACCAGCAACCGAATGTCATCAGCAGGCATACGGCGCGCTGAACGGCTGGCAATGTAGGTTTTGAGCATTTCCCTACGCCCATCCCCAGTTACCAGCAGGCGTCCTTTTTGTTCGACTGCGAGCCTGAACATCTCAGCCCCAATAGGCGCTCGTTCACCAGATGCATTTGGTCGATTTGTGAAGGCTAATCCCCCAGCCGTCTTGCCAATGGCAATCTTGTCTAATTCGCTCAACTCATCAATGCAGCTACCCTCTTCCGGGTCATCAAAAGTTTTTAAGACGTCATAGCCGTTTGTGGGTGTAGCCCCAAAGAAGTAACCTTGCGAAAGAGTGAACGACTCATTTGCCAGGACCCCACCTAGCGCGCCGTTTAAACGGGCCACAAGCCTCGCACGCTCATGGGGCGAATGCGCCCTAGACAGAGGTGCGATAACGCGCCAACGGGGTTTATTTGGCCTGCTGCTGGGGCTTGGATAGAGCGCTGCTCGTATGCCGTAGTGCTCCAGCTTTGCTACAGCCTCATCCATGGTCATCTCTTCGCCGTCGTAATCTCCTTCGATTGCATAGACGGCAAGTACATTGCCATCGTGGCGAAGGCTTCCGCCTTTCTTCTTCCCATTCTCTATACGAATGGGAGTACGGATGTCACCAAATGAAGCCCCCTTAATCCATGGGCATTTGTCCTTACTTGGAAAAGCACCAACGTTGCGCAGACGGTCAACCATTTCAGGCCATGTGCCATGGATGGCAGTCATCGTGGTGCCATATTTATCAGTCATTTCTGTCCAGATCAATTGATGCGCTTTCACTTTGTCACCCCACTTTTTGTCCGTGGGCATGGCTCCGGTGGTGGCGTCATCAAGAAGCACTCAGGAGTGTCTATTAGCTTGAACCTCCACTCGTAGACTCTGTTTAGCCAATTGCTGAGTTCTGGATGCGAGTAGCCGGAAAATATCTGGTCTAACGCTTTGTACGCGCCTTGGTGGTAACCACGGCGGTATGCTGTTTCAATATTTCGCCCCTCCTCAGGAGTAATCCTCAAGTCCATTGATATGGCATTAGCCAGAAAGTCACTTTTGTTGCTGTACTTGCCATCAAGCCCTATTGGCTCTTGCGCTTCTTTTGTCGAATGAGGCGTTTCGACATGCTTATCAGCTTGGTGCCGAGGTTTGTCAGTGCTTAAAGATTGAGCAGTTTTGGTGGGGGTGATTGTTTCTAGGGCGCTCGATTCTGGTTTTTTTTGGAGAAGTCGGGCGTTTTTCATAGTGCCACCCCCAACAAGCGGCGTAGTTCGCTCGTCGGCCAAGCAAGCCTGCCATTGATTCGCAAGGGTCTGATTGGCCCGTCCTCATAGCAGGCCCAAAGTCGCAATGTCTGCTGTGCTCGGTTCAGATGGTGCGCTGCCTCTGGTGTCGGCAGTGCGGCGCGGGTTTCTTGCTCCAGCGCCACGGGTTGAATGGTCTTTGCAGCCATGTTGATAACCTCTCGGTTTGTTGAACATGGTTGCCGATTTTGTTCATATTTGCTTTGCTTAAAACTGGTCTAGAGTAGATTAGGCCAGTCGCAAAATCACTTCAAAACAAGATTCATTGCTGGTATTTCTTCTGGAATCTGAAGAAATACTTCAAGCGAAACTATGGGCTTTGGAGGCTTCGTACGTTTGGGGATGAAGGTTGATGCGAATTGCGCAATCGACTTTGCAACTCCAAGAAAATCAACAAAGGCTTTATCGGTCCTGAACACGTCTCTTGGATCTTTAGCAAAGAAGTACGGCCCTTGATTGAATCTAAATGCCGCCCACAGATGCGACACACTAGCGTAGTCCTTGAAGTAAGTCCGAAGTGTTTCCTCTGAATATTTCAATGATTCACCGTCGCCATACTTTAAGCCCAAGGCAAAGCTCTTGTATTGCTCGATGGCTTTTCCGAAGCTGGGCTCCGAATGTCCACCTGCGTCCATTTTGTATATCAATGCGAGTAAATCACCAGCCACAGTTCCGCGCTTCGCGGCTTCCGCTGCCATTTCTTCCATCTCTACCTTGCCTGGCCCAACCAATATTTCTTTCATGGCGGCTGCTGATAAAACAATTTCACCATTGCTATTCGTGTCTTCACATGCTACCCAAGCGATTGTTCGTGCAAGATGTTGCTTTCGATGAATTTCGCTCTTGGGGAAAATCATCCATGCGAGTGTTCTGGCCATATCCAAGCCATCGTGCTCAAGTACCAGCATTGTTGTCACCCTAGACACCTCATCTGAATACAACCTTCAAGAGTAACTTCGGCAGGCGGGTGAAGGTGTCCCACTTTTCGGTACGCGGGCCTAGCCGGGGCTAATTCGTATCAAGCTATAAGCGTTAGCTTTCCAGGTTCATCTTTTTGAACATACGGCACTCCCGCTTGCTCCAATATCCACGCCTCGATGCGCTCGTGGTGCAGGCGCAGCAGGTCAAGCGGACGGACCGTGTAGTGCTTTTCCGCGGTAGCACTTGGCTTATGGCCCATGATTTGCGCCGTCACACCAGCAGGGATTTCCAGCCATTCGGTCAGGCTCTTAAATGACCGGCGCAGTCCGTGCAGGGTCAGCCCCTCGATGCCAGCCACCTTACAGGCGCTGACGTGTTGGCTGCGCGGGATAGTCAAAGCCCCTGCCTCTGCTGTATCGCTAGAAAACACCCACGGGTTTGCTTTTTTCTCGACAGTAATTTTGTCAACCTTCACCCGCTTAGGTAGCGATGCCACCAGTTCGGCAACATAAGGGGTCAGGGGAATCATTCGGTCGCCTTCAACCTTGTCGCGCATAGTCAGGCTATTCCACTTTCTGTCCACATCCTCCCAACGTAGCGCCAACACTTCACCTGGGCGTGCGCCGGTGAGCAAGACGATTTGCAGGTAAGCGGCAATCGTTGAGTTGCTGATTCCTCGAACGGCAGCAAACCATGCTTGCAACTGCTCACGCAATAGGGCGTCTTTTTTTACGCCAGCCTTTCCCAGAACCTCTCTGGTTTTCTTGGTCTTGGCTGGATTGGTCGAGGCCATGATGGGAGCATATTCGGGCTGTTCACCACACCACGTTAGAAAAGCTTTCAGCAACCTCCACGCTAGACGCGCAGCCGTGGGGCGGGTCTTGGCTTCCTTTGCTGCCCATTCCTCTATGGTTGCCGTGTCCAAGTCTGCCAATCGCTTGCTCATCAGTGAATGGAGCGGTCCGGCAATGGTCACTCCACGGCCACGGGTTCCTCGATTTGTCGATTTCCCTCCAGCCTGCACCTTGGCTGCATGGTCAAGGTAATGGCGGTCGCTCCAGAATGGTTTGCGGGCTTCCATGTATGCAGCCCACACCTCGCCCGCAGTAATGGCAAACGCGTCAGCCTTTGCTCTTTGGGCAGCTTTGTCCGCTGCCTGCTGACGCTCCACTTCTCGTGGGTCAGTACCGGTATCAAGCATGGTAGCCAAGCGGCGAGCCTCTACCCGCGCAGCCTCAATGCTCCAGGTACGAACATCACCAATGGTGCGCCGGATAGTTTGCCGGTTTAACTTAGCCTCGAAAACAAATGACTTAGCGCCCGTATTGGATGCGCGAACCCGCAAGCCGGGGGCTTTAGCGTCACGTAAAAATACCTGCGCTTTCTTGTCATTGCGGCAGGACAGGCGCTCTATCAAACCAGCAGTCAACTCATGCGGCTGGCTCAGATCCATCGCCGCGACTTTCTTTGGCCTTGCCATCGGAACCCCTAGTCTGCGTAGCCACTGCGTAGCCAAA
>JAFMJA010000260.1 GCA_017853735.1 Burkholderiaceae bacterium
TACATCGACACGGCCTTGGGTGGCAACACGCACGGGTACAGCCAGTACATCACCCGCCTCATGCCCGGTTGACGGTGCGTGCAGGGGCTTGGACTGCGGACGCTCCAGCACCGGCAAGGCTTGCAGTGTCGGCCCCATCGAAGCGGGGCTCGCAGGCGAAGAATCCTGGGTTGTGGAACTGGCTGGAGTACTCGCCAGGCGAGCAGCTGGCGCAGCAGGCGCGGATGGTGGGGGGGCTTGCCTGATGGGCGGTGAAATCTCAAGCGCCGCCGGGGCGGGTTTCAGGCTTTTTTTTTCCATCACGCCGCGCTCAGCCTGGGGCTTGAAGGCAAGCAGTCGCAACAAGACCATGGTCAAGGCAGCGTATTCATCCGGCGCCAGACCCAGCTCTGCGATCCCGTGCAAACAGAGGCTATACAGCAGCTGCGTCTCATCTTGGGGCATCAAGGCTGCCAATCGTGCTGTTTCAGCAGCATCGGGGTCGGTCTCAGCCGCCTGCTCGGGCAGGGCTTGCAAAACAGCCATCCGTTGCAAGACAAGTGTCATTTCTTCCAGAGTCGAGGCAGCACTCAGGCCATCAAGCCGCAGGGTCTCTGATATTTCAACCACAGCTTTGCCATCACCCAGGGCCAAGGCCTCGATCAGCCTGAACACATGGGCGTGGTCGACGCTGCCCAACATCTGACGGACACCCTGCTCCTCCAGTTTGCCGGCACCAAAGGCTATGGCCTGGTCGGTCAGCGACAAGGCATCACGCATGGAGCCGCGTGCGGCACGCGCCAGCAAACGCAAGGCGGGCAACTCCGAGGGAACATTCTCAGCCTGCAAGACCTTGATGAGGTGCTCCAGCACTGTCTCGGGCGCCATGGGTCGCAGATTGAACTGAAGACAACGCGACAGCACCGTGACCGGAACCTTCTGCGGATCGGTGGTAGCCAGCACAAATTTCAGGTAGTCAGGCGGCTCCTCCAAGGTCTTCAGCATGGCATTGAAGGCCGTGTTGGACAACATATGGACCTCGTCGATCATGAAGACCTTGAAGCGGCCCTGAACCGGCTTGTAGACCGCCTGTTCCAGCAAGGCCTGCACTTCGTCCACGCCACGGTTGGAGGCTGCATCGAGCTCGGTGTAATCCACGAAACGACCATTGTCGATGTCGGTGCAGGACTGACACACGCAACAAGGCTCGGCAGTGATGCCCCCGGTTCCCTGCGGGCCGGTGCAATTCAGCGATTTGGCCAGAATCCGCGCTACCGTTGTTTTGCCCACACCCCGTGTACCGGTGAACAGATAGGCATGGTGCAAGCGCTGGGTATTCAGTGCGTTGCCCAGTGCGCGCACCACATGCTCCTGCCCTACCATTTCGGCAAAGCCTCTGGGCCGGTATTTGCGGGCAAGCACGAGGTAGGACATGCGCAGCATTCTAAGGTGTCAATTCAAATAGACTGGTGTTGATCGCCTGAAGGCCAGCTCTGGCCATCACCTTAGAATCAGCGATTCATGAGCCAGCCTCCCTTGCCTGCCAACAGCCGACTTCAAGCGATCGCACTGGCCACCGCCTTTCCCCTGATCATGGTGTGGGGAGTCAATTTCTCATTGCAGAAATATGTCTTCAACGTGTTCAGTCCGCCAGGCTTTTTGTTCGCTCGCTATCTGGTCTTGCCAGCCTGTGCGCTGGCTTTGCTTTTCTACCACTTTGGCACCCGTCTGCCCCGTGTACCTCGAAACGATCTGTGGGTGCTGGCCAAACTTGGTTTTGCCGGACATTTTCTCCATGTGGGGATCGTCACATACGGAATCCACTGGTCCACCCCTTTTTCCAGCTCACTGATTCTGGCCTGCGGCCCTGTCTTCACCTTGCTGATCCTGCGTTACCTGGGGGTGGAACGCCTGCGCCCGGCACAGGTCATGGGTGTTTCGCTCGCCCTGATTGGCGTTCTGGTCTTTCTATCCGACAAGTTGCTGCGCGCGCGCTGGCAAGCCAGCTTCGGAGATATTTCCTTGCTGCTGGCTGCCAGTTTCTTTTCTTACTACACGGTGGCTTCCAAGCCGCTGATCATGCGTCATGGCGGCGTTGTCACCATGACTTATGCCATCTTGCTGGGCAGCCCGCCCATTGTGCTGGCTACCCTGCCTGCTGCCTGGAACATTGACTGGTCCAGCATCAGCGCCTTGGCCTGGTTAGGCTTTCTGTGGGTGGTGATCGTCTCGGCATTCATTGGGTGGCTGGTCTGGGGCTGGATCAATTCAATCCGTGGCGTGGCCCGTAGCGCGCCCTTGATGTACATGATGCCGCCGGTAGCGGGTGTCACCGCCTGGCTCACCACAGGCGAGCAGTTCACCAGCATCAAGCTGATGGGTGCGGCTCTGGCAATGGCCGGTGTGGCCATCGCGCAGTTCAGCCCGAATGGGGCTCAGCTGCCCCCCAACCCGATTGATTGAACATGTCCTTCTTCCAGATGACCAGACCGAGCGCCAACGATCAAGTCGATTCGCCCTACGCCTGGCTGCGGCTGATGGTGACCCTGGCCATCATGGCACTGGGAGCCAGCGGCATGTATGTTGTGCCAGTGGTGTTGCCCGAGGTACAGGCCGAGTTTGGCGTCAGCCGCGCCGATGCCAGCCTGCCTTACACCCTGGTGATGCTCGGATTTGGCCTGGGTGGCCTGCTGATGGGCCGCTTGGCCGACCGCTATGGCATCTGGCTGCCCTTGCTGCTTGGCGCGGCCGGACTGGGCCTTGGCTTTGGTGGTGCCGCCCTGACTGTCAATATTCAGCAATTCAGCTGGGTGCACGGCCTGCTGATCGGTCTGCTGGGGTGTTCAGCCACTTTTGCGCCCCTGCTGGCCGACACTACGCAGTGGTTTGCACGGCGACGGGGTATTGCAGTGGCCATCTGCGCCAGTGGCAACTACCTGGGCGGCGCACTGTGGCCGCCTATCGTGCAGCACTTTGTGCAGAGCTATGGCTGGCGCGCCACCTATACCGGCATGGCGATTGTCATCGGATTGAGCATTGCTGCCCTGGCCTTGCTGATGCGGCGGCCCACGCCCGTATCAGTCCTGAAAACCGACCCCCTATCCGGAAAACCCAGCCCAGACAAGGCGTTTCAAAAGCCGTTTGGGCTAAGCAGTGCCCATGCCCTGGTCCTGTTGTCGATCGCCAGCGTGTCTTGTTGTGTGGCCATGTCCATGCCGCAGGTACACATCGTGGCCTATTGCACCGACTTGGGCTATGGGGCGGCGCGCGGAGCCGAGATGTTGTCGCTGATGATGGCTACTGGGGTGATCAGCCGCCTGATTTCGGGCGCCATCTGCGACCGAATTGGCGGCCTGCGCACCCTGCTGCTGGGTTCAGGCCTGCAGGGGGTGGCCCTGTTGTTCTTTCTGCCCTTTGACGGCATGGTGTCGCTCTACCTGATCGCCGCCATGTTCGGACTGTTCCAGGGAGGCATTGTCCCATCCTACGCGATCATCGTTCGTGAAAATTTCCCCCCTCAGAACACCGGCCTGCAGGTGGGCCTGTTGATCATGGGCACCATGTTTGGCATGGCACTGGGGGGCTGGATGTCGGGCAAAATCTTTGACATCAGTGGTTCCTATCAGGCTGCATTTGCCAATGGCATCGCCTGGAACCTGCTCAATTTTGGCATTGCCTTTTACCTGCTCAGGCGTAGCCTCAGAGACAAAAGGTCACCTACCCTGCAGCCAGCAGCCCACTAGGGATGGTGTTCAAAACTCGCGCCGTGCGCGGCGCTGCTTTTGCGGGTTGAG
>JAFMJA010000261.1 GCA_017853735.1 Burkholderiaceae bacterium
AGGAATTCGTCCACGTCCTGGTTTAACCTGGTACAACGCCTCCAAGGGAGCTGTCAACTTGCTGTCTAAATCGATGGCCGTCGAACTTGGACCCGAGGGTATTCGAGTCAATGCGATTTGCCCAGTCATGAGCCCTACCGGACTGATTGAGCAATTTCTGGGTACGGCCGATACGCCCGAGGCCCGCGCCCGCATCACTGCTGGTATCCCTTTGGGCCGGATGTCAACGCCTGAAGATGTGGCCCAGGCCGCTCTTTACCTAGCCAGCGATGCGGCCAAATTCATCACAGGGGTCGAATTGCCGGTTGATGGGGGCCGAACTATCTAAGCGTACTCATGTCCGAGTGCCTGCCAGCTCTCACGACAGCGCTACTTGGCTTCGCTGAAGCAGCGCCGAGGAGGCGCGCTTTTGCAGCGGGCGTATTTCAGGGCGAGTTGATGGGCGGCCGTTTTGGGCCCCTTCAAGTCAATGGCCATGAAGTTTGGCATGGGCTTGCCTATCTTTTGCGCGATATCGGCTGGGGAACGCCCGAGCCAGTGTTTGACAAAATCTTTGAGCAAACGCACGCCGACGGATTGCTCATGGAGTTAAAAGGACAGATTCCCTGTGCACCTGAAAACATCAGTGGCTCACCTGGCAAGGAAGCGCGTCTTGATCTGAAAATTCAACTCAGTGTACATGCAGGTCGTGAACTACGACTACGCGCTGAGGTAGAGCCCAATACGGACCTCAATGTCAACCGGTGTGGCTGGGTATTGATGCACCCCCTGAGCTGCTCTGGGCTGGCGCTAGAGGTGGACCATGTCGATGGTCGTACTTGCCGCTCGAGTTGGCCGTATCTTGTGCCTCCTTGGCCGCTGTTCACCGGAGTGCGGGAAATTCGTCATGAATATGCGCCTGGCTACTGGGCTTCAGCCCAATTTTGCGAGGAGGACTATGAAGTTGAAGACCAGCGCAACAATGCGGACGCATCGTTCAAGACATACAGCCGCTCCAATATGATGCCCCGTCCCTATGTACTGCGCAGAGGGCAGTCCATAGTGCGCGAAATTCGGCTGCGCCTTCTGGGCGAAACAGCACCGCCAAAAAGTAAACGACAAGCCTCGCCCTTACCTGGCTGGTCCTCTGCGACAGAAAAGACTGCGCAGTTGGGTCTGGCTGTCACCGCCGAAATGACTCTGCAGCCAGTACCCGGCTTGATTAAGCTGCTTCAGGTTTGGCGGCCGGCATATCTGCACCTTACTTTATGGCCTGAAGAAGCTGCCCCCAATTGGTCAGGGCTGCTTGCACTGATGCAGGCTGCACGGTGTGGCTTGCGAATTGATTTTGTCGGGCATGATGAACTGGGGCTAGGTGGCACTGACGACCAGGAGTGCCTGGCCTTGTCTCAAGCAATGGCCGAGGCTGGAATAGTTCCTGAACTTGTGACTGCCTTGCCGTGTGGTCCCATGGCTGCGAGATGGCTGCGGCAACGTTTTCCAGGGACAACCATTGGCGGCGGCACGCCTCATTATTTCGCACAGCTCAATCGGCTTGAGCTCAGCGGAGGTGAGGACTTCATGAGTTTCACCGTGTGTCCGACGGTCCATGGCGCAGATGATGTAGGCGTGATGCATAGTTTGCGAAGCCTTCCCTCCATGCTACAGACTGCGAGAGTTCTGCATCCTGGGAGGTCCTGGCATTTGGGGCCAAGTGCACTGTCGGCTCGCGCCAGCCCATTAGGTCCGCAGCCACCCTCCAATCCATATGAGCGCAAAGCCCTTGCCAAGGTCGATCCACGAACACGTAGCTTGTTCGGTGCAGCCTGGCTGCTGGGTCATGTCGCTGCTGCCCTTCAGGCCAAAGTCGATGCGATTAGCTTGCCCGCCCTCATCGGCGATGATGGGCTGTGTGAGGTCACCTCCATGGGTTGGCAAGAATCACCGGCTATGGCCTGGCTGGCAGTCTGCTTCTCCTGGTCATCCCTGCAATGTCTGGACTGGGACGATACATCCAAAAGACCATTTGGCGAGGAAGTATTTCTTGGCTGGCCACTGGCTTCAATTGCTGGAAAGTTGGACCGAGGCTGGCAGGTCTTGATTGCCAACCTCAGTGACGAACCTAGCCCATTGTTATGGCCTCTTGACGGAACCTACGCAATGATTGACGCTGAGGCCTGGGCGAACCATCGAGGGACCCGGTCACCTGATCCCTGGCCAACAGCGCAAAAAATGCCTGGGATGCTGATAGTGCAGCCCTATGCCCTAGTCAGAATTGATATTTTCTCTAAGCCCGTAAACTCTGAGCATGCTTCCTGACATTGATTCACTGGCATTGTTTGTTCGCGCGGCTGAACTTCGAAGCCTAACGAAAGCTGCCGAAGCCTCGCATATCGGGCTGGCCGCAGCCAGCCGACGCATGGCCTTGCTGGAGCAGCGCTTTCGTACAACACTTCTCGAGCGCTCATCGCGGGGCGTTGAATTGACCGCTGCAGGCGCATCGCTTCTTCCCCATGCACGTACCTTGCTGGTTGGATTGAACCAGATGCAGGCCGAAATGCGCGACCACGCCAACGGCCGCAAGGGGGCCTTGCGACTGCTGGCCAATACTTCGGTGATAACCGACAGCTTGCCTAATGATCTGGCTGCCTTTGCCCACCACAACCCCGATGTTCAAGTGGTAGTGGAGGAGCTTTGGAGCGAGGATATCGTGCGCTCGCTGTTGGGTGCAGAGGCAGACTTGGGAATTGTGGTGGAAGGAACCATGGTTGAGAGTCTGGAAACTCGTCCCTATTGCGCTGACCGTTTGGCGGTGGTCATGCGCAAAGACCATCCCTTGGCGGTTTTCGAAAATTTGAAATTTGTTGACATCCTGGACGATGACCTGATTACCTTAGAGAGCGGCGCCTCTATGACCAGACTGGTGGCAGCGCAGGCGGTGATTGCCGAACGTACCTTGCAGGTGCGCGCCCAAGTGCGAAGTTTTGAGGCGATCTGCCATATGGTAGAGGCCGGTCTTGGCCTGGGACTTTTGCCTGAACAAGCTGCCAGGGTTTTGGCCAAGGGGCTTGATCTGATGGTCCAGCCATTGGGGGATGACTGGGCCGAGCGCAAGATGCTGATTTGCGTTCGCAAAGAACGCGCATCGCTGCCCTCATTGGTCAAGTTGATAAATTTTTTGTGTGGGCGAGGCCATCTGCCTGAACCTGGCGAGACAGAATAAGGATATTTTGATGAAAACAAAACCGCTTGAGGGCATTTTGGTGGTCTCACTCGAGCATGCCGTAGCAGCCCCTTTTTGCTCAAGCCGGTTGGCCCAGGCAGGAGCGCGCGTGATCAAGGTGGAACGGCCCGAAGGCGACTTTGCGCGCGACTATGATCGCGAGGTTTATGGTGAGTCCTCCTATTTTGTTTGGATCAACCAGGGCAAGGAATCAGTGGTGCTTGACCTGCGCAAGGAAGAACATCACACCCAGATGCTGGCTTTGATTAGCCAGGCCGATGTCTTTATCCAGAGTCTGGCTCCTGGGGCGGCTGAACGGCTGGGCTTGGGGTCAACAATGTTGCGCGAGCAGCATCCTAGCCTGATCACCTGTGATATCTCTGGCTATGGCGAAAGTGGACCGATGCATGACCTCAAGGCTTATGACCTGCTGGTGCAGGCCGAAAGTGGCCTGGTCTCGGTCAATGGCGCGCCTGGCCCATGGGGGCGAATTGGCGTCTCCATCTGTGACATCACTGCAGGCATGAACGCAACTCAGGCTGTACTGGAAGCACTTT
>JAFMJA010000032.1 GCA_017853735.1 Burkholderiaceae bacterium
TTTCGATTTTTTCCAGCAATTGCACCGCACCAAAAAAAAGGGTGCCGTGCAGCCGGTAGGCCATTAAGTCCTTCTGATCGTGTGCAGTTGCCAGATCAGACGCGATGGCGATTGGTTCGGTACTTGACAAGCTGGAGATGCGATAGAGAAAGGTCAGGCAGGCCGCCAGAAGGCCCACCTGCACCGCAACCGTGAGATCGACCACCACGGTCAGTACGAATACCGACAGCAGGGTGATGCGGTATGGCAGGCGAAACTGCCGCAGTTTGGCAAACTCTCGCCATTCCCCCATGTTCCAGGCGACAAATACCAGGATGACAGCCAGTGCCGCCATGGGAACATGGCTGGCCAGCGGTGCTGCCACCAGCATGATCAGCAGCAAGGCCGCGGCATGCACCATGCCAGCCACTGGGCTGGTGGCGCCGGATTTGATGTTGGTGACTGTGCGTGCAATGGTGCCGGTGGCTGGCATTCCCGCGAAGAACGGCAAAGTCAGATTGGCAATGCCCTGGGCCATCAATTCCTGGTTGGGGTCATGACGATGCCCGGTCAGACCATCGGCAATCCGCGCACATAGCAGCGACTCGATTGCGCCCAGCATGGCCAAGGTAAACGCCGGCACCAGCAGCATGCGGGTATTTTGCCAACTGAATTCTGGCCACTGAAAGCTGGGCAATGTGGCTGGAATACCCCCAAAGCGACTGCCGATGGTCTCCACCGGCAAATGCAAGGCTTGGCTGACCAGGGTGGCAAAGAGCAAGGCCAGCACGGGCCCGGGCAGGCGGCTGATCTTGCCGGAAAAGGGCAGGCTTGGGGCCAGGCGCGGGGCGCTCAAGTGCCACACCATCAGCACACCCAGCGTGCTGGCTGACAGCGCCAGCGCGCTGGGATTCAAACTGCCCAGGTGCGCACCCAGAGTGCTCATCAGGCCAAAGAAATCCGCCGGCAAGGCAGACACCCGCAGGCCCAGCAAGTCCTTGAGTTGGGAGAGGATGATCAACAGGGCAATGCCATTGGTGAAGCCGATCACCACTGGAATCGGGATAAACCGGATCAAGGTGCCGAGCCGGAAAACACCCATCAGAAACAGCATGCCTCCGGACAGGGCAGTGGCAACCAAGAGGTTGGCCAGGCCGTAGCGTTCCACGATGCCATAAACCACCACAATGAAGGCGCCGGCCGGACCGCCGATTTGCACCCGGCTACCGCCCAGCGCTGCAATCAGAAAGCCGCCGATGATGGCGGTGATCAGCCCAGCTTCGGGCTTGAGCCCCGAGGCGATCGCAAACGCCATGGCCAGCGGCAAGGCCACCACCCCAACCGTCAGGCCAGCGGCGAAGTCCTTGAACAGGCGCTCCTGGTTGTAGTCGCGCAAGGCCTCGAACAGTTGCGGCCGAAACAGACGATGCTGGTTCTGATCAGGCTGCGGCGGCATTACCGGCAAGAGTGTCAGCTACGGTCAATGCACCCGCATGCCAGGCAGGGCGCCAGGCCAGGGTTCGAGGATATGGATGCCAGGGCTGGTTTTGTCGTCGGCGTGACTGGCTGCCAGCACCATGCCCTCGGAGATGCCAAATTTCATCTTGCGCGGTGCCAGGTTGGCCACCATCACGGTCAGCTTGCCCACCAGATCCTGGGGCTGGTACATGCTGGCGATGCCACTGAAAACATTGCGGGTTTTGCCCTCGCCCACATCCAGGGTCAGGCGCAACAGCTTGGTTGATCCATCCACCGCCTCGCAATCGACGATCTTGGCGATGCGCAGGTCGATCTTGCCGAATTCATCAATGCTGATCGTCTCGGCAATCGCTTCGCCGCCGGGCAGGACGACTGGCGCGGCGGGTTCTGCCGGTGGCTCGAACAAGGCATCCAGAAGCTTGGGGTCCACCCGCTGCATCAGGTGCTGGTAAGCGCCGATGGCATGACCGGCGCCAAGTGACACTTGCGCATCGGACCAAGCCATGGGCTGAATTTTCAAAAAGGACTCCACCTGCGCGGCCAGCGCGGGCAACACCGGCTTCAAGTAAAGAGTGAGCAGGCGGAACGCCTCGATGCACACTGTGCAGACATCATGCAGCCGGTTGTCCATGCCGGCCTGCTTGGCCAGTTCCCAGGGCTTGTTCTGGTCGACGTATTCGTTCACGCGGTCGGCCAGCAGCATCACCTCGCGCAGTGCCTTGCCGTACTCGCGCTCGCCCAGCAACTCGGCCACCTGCGGCGCAGCGGCACGCAGGTGCTCGATCACCGCATCCCCATCGGGCGAGATCGTGCCCAGCTTGCCGTCAAAGCGTTTGGCAATAAAGCCGGCCGAGCGCGAGGCAATGTTGACGTACTTTCCGATCAGGTCGGCATTGACCCGGGCCACAAAATCGTCGGGATTGAAGTCCACATCTTCCACCCGGCTGTTGAGCTTGGCGGCAATGTAATAACGCAGCCACTCGGGGTTCATGCCGATGGCCAGGTATTTGAGCGGGTCGATGCCGGTGCCCCGGCTCTTGCTCATTTTCTCGCCGCTGACGGTGATGAAGCCGTGCACAAACACATTGGTCGGCGTCTTGCGGCCACTGAAATGCAGCATGGCTGGCCAGAACAGGGTATGGAAGTAGGTGATGTCCTTGCCAATGAAGTGGTACTGCTCCACCGCCGGGTCGGCAATGTAGCGCTCGTAATCCACCCCGATCTTGTCCAGATGGTTTTTCAGCGAAGCCAGGTAGCCTACCGGCGCATCCAGCCAGACGTAAAAATATTTGCCCGGCGCATCCGGTATCTCGATGCCGAAATAGGGGGCGTCGCGGCTGATGTCCCAGTCGCCCAGGCCGCCCTGGCCGTGCTCATCCTTGGCAAACCATTCGCGCACTTTGTTGGCAATTTCGTTTTGCAGTTTGCCGTCCTGCGTCCAGTTCTGCAGAAATTCAATACAGCGCGGATCGGACAACCTGAAGAAAAAATGCTCAGACTGCTTGAGCACCGGGGTGGCGCCTGACAGTGCAGAGTAGGGATGCTTCAATTCTGTGGGGCTGTAGACCGCGCCGCAGGATTCGCAGCTGTCGCCATACTGGTCTTTGGCGCCGCATTTGGGACAATCGCCCTTGATAAAGCGGTCAGGCAGAAACATGTTCTTCTGCGGGTCGAAGAACTGTTCGATGGTCTTGCTGTTGATCAGCCCCTGCGCCTTGAGGTCGAGGTAGATCTGTCGGGCCAGAGCATGGTTTTCCGGGCTGTCGGTGGAGCTCCAGTTGTCAAAGCGGATCAAAAACCCATCCAGATACTGTTGCCGGCCAGCAGCAATATCTGCCACAAACTGTTGCGGGGTTTTGCCCGCCTTTTCAGCCGCAATCATGATCGGTGCCCCGTGGGCATCATCCGCCCCGACGAAATGCACCTGGTGACCCAGCATGCGCTGCAGGCGCACCCAGATATCGGCCTGGATGTATTCCATGATGTGGCCGATATGGAAATTGCCATTGGCGTAGGGCAGGGCGGTGGTGACAAAAAGCTGGCGGGTCATCAGGGATACTTTCAGAGCAAGCGAACGATTTTATCGGTCTGTTGAGGCCATGCTGTAGTTGGGCAGTTCTATCTCCGGTGCCAGCAGAACAGCCCAAACCAGAGCGCAAGCCCCTTCGCGTGCTAAGGGCTGTGCGGCTTCGTTAGACTACGCGCTACTTTAGGAGCAATTTATGGCAGTGACAGAACAGGCAATTCTCCAGGCCCTGCAAGGCGTGGTCGATCCCAACACCGGCAAGGACTTTGTCTCGACCAAGGCAGTGCGTAACCTGGCGATCGCCGATGGAGATGTGTCATTTGATGTGGAGCTGGGCTACCCTGCCAAGAGCCAGATGCCGGAATTCCGCAAGGCTTTGGTGGCGGCGGCCAAAAGCGTGGCCGGCGTCAGCAATGTCTCGATCAATATGAGCAGCAAGATCGTCGCCCATGCGGTCCAGCGTGGCGTGCAGTTGCTGCCGCAGGTGAAAAACATTGTGGCGGTGGCTTCAGGCAAGGGTGGCGTGGGCAAAAGCACCACCGCGGTCAACCTTGCCCTGGCCCTGGCAGCCGAGGGGGCCAGTGTGGGCATTCTGGATGCCGATATCTATGGACCCAGCCAACCCATGATGATGGGCATCGAGGGGCGGCCTGAGAGCGCCGACGGCCAGACCATGGAACCGCTGGAAAACTTTGGGGTCCAGGTGATGTCCATCGGCTTTTTGGTGGATCCGGATGAGGCCATGATTTGGCGCGGCCCCATGGCCACCCAGGCTCTGGAGCAACTGCTGCGTCAGACCAACTGGCGCGAGCTCGATTACCTGATCGTGGACATGCCCCCGGGCACCGGTGATATCCAGCTCACCCTCGCCCAGCGTGTGCCCATGACCGGAGCGGTGGTGGTTACCACGCCTCAGGACATCGCGCTGATTGATGCCAAGAAGGGTGTCAAGATGTTCGAAAAAGTGGGTGTTCCCATGCTTGGGCTGGTGGAAAACATGGCGGTGCATGTTTGCAGCAACTGTGGCCATGTGGAGCATATTTTCGGCGCTGACGGCGGCAAGAAAATGGCCACTGAATATGGCATGCCCTACCTGGGCGCTTTGCCGCTGACCTTGCAAATCCGAGTCCAGGCCGATAGCGGGCGACCCACTGTGGTGGCCGAACCGGATAGCGATGTCGCTGCGATTTACCGTGCGGTGGCGCGCCAGGTGGCTGTGGCCATTGCGGCCAAGAACAAGGACTATTCCAACAAGTTTCCCAGCATCAAGATTTCCAAGGACACCTGAGTCTGCCCAAGGTGGACCAACCTACGGACTAGTCCTGCCTTGAGCGCAAACCCATGAACCTGCTGGTCTCCATGCGCTACCTGGTTGCGCTGGATGAGCATCGCCACTTTGCCCGTGCGGCCAATGCCTGTTGCGTGACCCAACCGGCCTTGTCCAATGCCATTCGTGCCCTGGAGGAAGATCTTGGCGTGCCAGTCGTGCGGCGCGCCCGTACCTTTGTGGGATTCACCCCGGAGGGCGAGCGCTTGTTGCAAAGCGCACGGCGGATGCTGCGCGAGGAAGCCCTGCTCAAGCAGGACCTCAGCAACCCAGACGGCCAGCCGCAAGGGCGCCTGATCCTGGGTGTGGTGCCCTCGGCGGAGCCGATTGCCGCGCGCTTTGTCGCCATGTTGCAGGCACGCCATGGCGGCATCACGCCGGTTGTGCGCTCCATGAGCTCGCAGGACATCGAATCAGGCTTGCAGGACCTCACCCTGGACCTGGGCCTGGGTTTTATTGAGCGGGTCCGGCATGGCGCCAGCAAGTTGCAGACGCTGCCCCAGTACACCGAGCACTATTTTCTGGTGCGAAAAGCCAGTCAGCCCGGCACGCAGGGCATGCGCTTTGGAGGCCCGATCAGCTGGCAGCAGGCCGCCAGGCTGGCCTTATGCCTGCAGACCCCTGAAATGCACAACCGGGCCATCATTGATGCAGCTTTTGTTAAGGCTCAGGCCAGTGTGCGTCCGGCCATGGAGACCAATTCCCTGCTGACCCTGGTACTGGGCGCCCTCAGCGGCGAGGTTTGTGCGGTCATGCCGGGCGCCCTGGTCGGGGTGGTGCGGGCCTTTGCAGACCTTGAGGCCCAGGCCCTGAGCGGGCCAGAAGTCAGCACCCTCATGGGGTTCATGGTACAGACCGAGGCCAGGCACTCGCGGCCATTGCAGGCTGCGCTGAGCCTGGCCGCCGATGCAGACTGGCTGGGTGTGGCTGCTGCCCACAGCGGAATTTTGCAATCTGATAATTAAAACTGTAAATTTTCGGTAATTTCATTCAACGATTGAATGAATACATGTTCCAATTCAATTTGACCCAGGACTGCAGCTACTTCACACTGCGGCGTTTGGTTTGAATCAAGGAAACTCTATGAACCAGCTTGGCCATCAGGGCGAAGTTCAGGCGGTGGCAGTGGCCAGCGTTGCCGACATGCGCGAACGCATCCGCCGCAAAAGCAAGCTCAAGGGGCGTCAGCCGGACGAACAATCACTGGCCGAGGTGGTTCAGCTGATCGGGCCACGGCCACACAATGGTCATCGGCGCGACCTGCTCATTGAGCACCTGCATAAGCTCAACGATGCATACCGTTGCCTGCACGATCGTCACTTGGTTGCCCTGGCCCGCGAAATGAACCTGCCGATGACCGAGGTCTACGAGGTGGCCACTTTCTACCATCACTTTGAGGTGTTGCGTGGTGATCAGCAGGCGAGCAAGCTCACTGTGCGGGTCTGCGATGGTCTGAGCTGCGAGATGGCGGGCGCACAAAGCCTGATGAGCAAGCTCAAAACCGCCCTGGGTGGCAACCCTGCCAAGGTGCGGGTGATCAGCGCACCTTGCGTGGGCCGCTGTGAACAGGCCCCGGTGGCCGTGGTGCACCAGAACCCTGTCTTGCGCGCCACGCCCGAGCGCGTGGCCGAAGTGGTGAAGTCAGGTGCGACCGGGCATCCCAAATCGAGCAGCAAATCTTCCTTTGAGCCGGCTGCCCTGGCCTTGAAATCGGTTTCACCCGCACCAAGCCAGCAGCAGGTCTCGCCCGACTTTGTCGGCTATGAGTCTTACAGGAGCCAGGGGGGCTACCAGATCATTGCCCAGCTTCTAAGCGGTGAGCAGCCCCTGGAGCCGATCATCAAGGCCATGGAGGACTCTGGCCTGCGCGGCTTGGGTGGCGCGGGTTTTCCGGCCGGGCGCAAATGGCGAATTGTGCGCGAGCAGCCTGCACCACGGGTGATGGCGGTCAACATCGATGAGGGTGAGCCTGGTACCTTCAAGGACCGAACCTATCTGGAGCGCGACCCGCATCGCTTTCTGGAGGGCATGCTGGTGGCCGCCTACGCAGTGGGGGTGGGGGCCTGTTACATCTACCTGCGCGACGAATACCACGGCGCGCGTGCCCTCCTCGAAGCTGAGCTGGCCAGGCTGCAGGCCGATCCGCCCTGCGCCCTGCCCGTGATCGAGCTGCGCCGGGGTGCTGGGGCCTATATCTGCGGCGAAGAGTCGGCCATGATTGAGAGCATCGAAGGCAAGCGCGGCGAACCGCGCATGCGCCCGCCTTACATCGCGCAAGTGGGTCTGTTCGGGCTGCCCACTCTGGAGCACAACTTTGAGACCTTGTACTGGGTGCGCGATATCGTGCAAAAGGGGCCACAATGGTTCAGTGGTTTTGGCGCCAATGGCCGCAAAGGCTTGCGTTCGTTCAGCGTGAGTGGGCGTGTCAAGAGCCCAGGCGTCAAGCTGGCACCTGCCGGCATCACCATTCGCGACCTGATCAAGGATTACTGCGGCGGCATGCAGGACGGCCATGAGCTTTATGCCTACCTGCCAGGTGGCGCTTCGGGCGGCATCCTGCCCGCTAGCCTGGACCAGATCCCGCTCGATTTCGACACCTTGCAGCCCTACGGCTGCTTCATCGGTTCGGCGGCGGTGATTGTGCTGAGCCAGCACGACAGCGCGGTGGGTGCTGCGCGCAACATGATGCACTTCTTTGCCCATGAAAGCTGCGGCCAGTGCACGCCCTGTCGGGTAGGCACCGCCAAGGCAGCTTCTCTCATGGCTGCCAAGCAGTGGGACCAGGACACCTTGGAGGATTTGTGCCAAGTCATGGCCGATGCCTCCATCTGCGGTCTGGGCCAGGCTGCTCCCAACCCGATCCGCTGTGTCCAGAAATATTTCCCCCATGAAACGGGAGTCCAGCCATGAATGCGCCCGCCAAATTGAACGAAGTGATGCCCCAGCAAGTCGAATTTACCCTCGATGGCAAAAAGGCCCAGGCCTACCCCGGCGAGACCATTCTCACCGTGGCCAAGCGCTTGGGGCTGCAAATCCCCCATCTCTGCTACATGGACGGTATGCGGCCCGATGGCAATTGCCGCGCCTGCGTGGTCGAGATCAAAGGCGAGCGTACCCTGGCACCGAGCTGCTGCCGCAGCGTCAGTGCCGGCATGGAGGTGCAGTCAGCCAGCGAGCGTGCCCTCAAGAGCCAGAAAATGGTGCTGGAAATGCTGCTGTCGGACATGCCCGACCAAGGCTACAAATGGGAAGACGATCTGGCCAAGAATGACCAGGGGGCAGCTGCTCCTGCAGCGGCATCGCAACCCGGCCAGCATGGTGAGCTAACACAGTGGGCAAGCCATATGCAGGTGGCGGTGCGGCCGCAATTGCAGGCGCTGCGCCGTGAGCAGCCTGAGCCTGATCTGTCCCATCCGGCCATGGCGGTCAATCTGGATGCCTGCATCCAATGCCGCCGTTGTGTGCGTGCCTGCCGTGAGGAGCAGGTCAATGATGTGATCGGCTATGCCCTGCGTGGCAGCCATGCCGAGATCGTGTTTGACCTGAACGATCCCATGGGCGACAGCACCTGTGTGGCCTGTGGCGAATGTGTGCAGGCCTGTCCTACCGGTGCGCTTATGCCCAAGTCGCGCATCGGCTCGCAGCTGGTTGACAAGAAAGTGGACTCGGTTTGCCCTTTCTGTGGCGTGGGCTGTCTGATCACCTACAACGTCAAGGATGACAAAATCATTTCGGTCGATGGACGCGATGGTCCGGCCAACCACAGCCGCCTGTGCGTCAAGGGCCGCTTTGGGTTTGACTATGCACATAGTCCGCAGCGCCTGACCATGCCCCTGATTCGCAAAGCCGGCGTGCCCAAGGATCCTGAGGCGATCGACCAGCTCAATCGCCAGATGACCGAGGACCCCTCGGTCATTCACAGTATCTTTCGCGAGGCCAGCTGGGATGAGGCACTTGATTTCGCAGCCGGCGGCCTGAAACGCCTGCGAGACACCCACGGCAAGAAAGCCCTGGCGGGTTTTGGCTCAGCCAAGGGCAGCAATGAAGAAGCCTATCTGTTCCAGAAACTGGTGCGCACCGGTTTTGGCAGCAACAACGTTGATCACTGCACCCGGCTGTGCCACGCCTCCAGTGTGGCCGCCCTGCTCGAAGGGGTGGGCTCAGGCGCGGTGTCCAATCAGGTCAATGATGTGGCCCACTCCGACCTGATCCTGGTGATCGGCTCCAACCCGACCTCGAACCACCCGGTGGCGGCCACCTGGATGAAAAATGCGGTCAAGTCGGGCAAGCGTCTGGTGCTGGCCGACCCGCGCATCACCGACCTGGGCCGGCATGCCTGGCGTACCCTGCAGTTCAAGCCCGATACCGATGTGGCCATGCTCAATGCCATGATCTACACGGTGATTGAGGAAGGGCTGGTCGACCAGGACTTCATCAAGAAGCGCGCCAGCAACTTCCAGGCCTTGAAAGCCAATGTCAAGGGCTACAGCCCGGAAGCGATGGAGTCGATCTGCGGCATTCCTGCCAACACGCTGCGCGAGGTGGCGCGCGAGTTTGCCCGCGCCAAGGCCGCCATGATTCTGTGGGGCATGGGGGTAAGCCAGCATGTGCACGGGACCGACAATGTGCGCTGCCTGATTGCCCTGTGCGCGGTCACAGGCCAGATCGGCAAGCCAGGCTCGGGCCTGCACCCCTTGCGCGGTCAGAACAATGTGCAAGGCGCCAGCGATGCCGGCCTGATCCCGATGATGTTTCCCAACTACCAGCATGTCAGCAACAAGCAGGCGCATGCCTGGTTTGAAAATTTCTGGGATACCAAGCTGGATGACCAGCCGGGCTACACCGTGGTCGAAATCATGCACAAGGCGCTGGCTGAGGACAGCGACCCGCACAAGGTGCGTGGCATGTTTGTGCAAGGCGAAAACCCCGCCATGAGCGACCCCGACCTCAACCATGCCCGCCATGCACTGGCTGCCCTGGAGCACCTGGTGGTGCAGGACATCTTCATGACCGAGACCGCCTGGCTGGCCGATGTGATCCTGCCCGCCACGGCCTGGCCGGAGAAAACCGGCACGGTCAGCAACACCGACCGCATGGTCCAGCTTGGACGGGCGGCTGTTTCCCCACCAGGCCAGGCCAAGCCTGATCTGTGGATCATTCAGCAGATTGCGCAACGCATGGGCCTGAACTGGAACTATCCGGGCGAGCATGCCGGGGTGGCGGCGGTTTACGAGGAAATGCGCCAGGCCATGGCTGCTGCGATTTCAGGCATCAGCTGGCAACGCCTGGAGCAGGAATCGAGTGTCACCTACCCCTGCCTGAGTGCGGATGACCCGGGCCAGCCCACCGTCTTCATTGATAACTTTCCCACCAATGATGGACGTGTCAAGCTGGTGCCGGCTGACATCATTCCTGCCAACGAGCGGCCTGACGAGGCGTATCCCTTTGTGCTGATCACCGGTCGCCAGCTCGAGCATTGGCATACCGGCAGCATGACCCGACGCTCGGGTGTTCTCGATGCCATTGAACCGTTGGCGACGGCGTCTCTCTGTGGCGCTGATATGGCCAGGCTGGGGCTGCAGGCGGGTGATGTCATCACCGTACGATCGCGTCGTGGGCAGGTGACGATCCACCTTCGGCGCGATGATGGCACGCCGCACGGCACCGTGTTTATCCCGTTTGCCTACTATGAGGCGGCTGCCAATCTGATGACCAATGCCGCGCTCGATCCGGTGGGGAAAATTCCTGAATTCAAGTATTGTGCAGTCGCGATCGAGCACGGGGGCATACCCGCTGTGGCGCAGGGCTTTGGTGCGGCCTCGATGTTGGCCTGAGAAACATTGAGCTGCCTCGCCAGCACAGCATTGGCTGATCGGGGACCTGCCTATAATTTGTGGGCCTGATGTCTTGCGACCAGCGACATCAGACCCGCAGATTCTTTGACCACACATTGCCTCCCATGCAAGCCCGCCCGGTGCGTTCCCAGTATGAGCAGTTCCTGCGCCATGTCCATACCACTGGCGCGGCCAAGACCGATCGCACCGGCACTGGCACCCGCAGCGTTTTTGGCTACCAGATGCGCTTTGATCTGGGAGAAGGCTTTCCCCTGGTGACCACCAAGAAGGTGCACCTCAAGTCCATCATCTATGAGCTGCTCTGGTTTCTTCAGGGCTCGAGCAACAACCATTGGCTGAAAGAGCGGGGTGTGAGCATCTGGGATGAGTGGGCCCGGGAAGATGGTGAGCTGGGGCCGATCTATGGCGTGCAGTGGCGCAGCTGGCCGACCCCCGAGGGCGGTCATGTCGATCAGATCGCCGAGTTGGTCAAGACGCTCAAGACCAACCCTGATTCCCGCCGCATGATTGTCAGTGCCTGGAATGTGGGCGAGTTGTCCAAGATGGCGCTCATGCCCTGCCATGCGCTGTTTCAGTTCTATGTGGCTGAGGGTAGGCTGTCTTGTCAGCTTTACCAGCGCAGTGCCGACATTTTTCTGGGCGTGCCATTCAATATTGCCAGCTTTGCCCTACTTACCCACATGCTCGCCCAGCAGTGTGACCTGCAGGTGGGCGACTTTGTTTGGACCGGCGGCGACTGTCATATCTACAACAACCATGTGGAGCAGGTCGAATTGCAACTCAGTCGCGAGCCATTTGCTTACCCCGTGCTAAATATCAAGCGGCGCGCTGATTCAATCTTTGATTACCAGTTCGAAGACTTCGAGGTGCTTGACTACCAGTGTCACGCGGCCATCAAGGCCCCGGTGGCGGTGTGATCAGTCAGCGCCAGTTGCTGGCATTGATCGGCCTGACCCTGATGTGGGGTCTGAGCTGGCCGATGATGAAATACTCCTTGCGCGAACTCTCGCCCATGTATTTCCGCGCCTTCACCATGAGCGGGGGAGCCCTTTTTCTTTATGCATGGTATCGCGCCAGCGGTGTGCGCGTGATGCCGCAAAAGCAGGAGTGGAAGTCGGTGCTGCTTATCGGCACACCCAATATGCTGGGTTGGCACGCCTTGTCCATCCTGGGTGTCAAGGAGCTGGCTTCGGGACGTGCGGCTATTCTGGGTTACACCATGCCCATTTTGACGGTGCTGATCAGTGTGCTTTTCCTGGGCGAAAAGCTGACCCGTCGTGTCGCATTCGCCGCCCTGGCGGCTGCAGCGGCGATTGCACTGCTCATCTCCGATGAGATAAGTGCCTTGAGTGGGCGACCGTTGGGGATATTCTGGATGGAAATTGGCGCGGTGTCCTGGGCGATCGGCACGCTGATGACCCGACGTTCCCAGCTGACCCTGCCCGTGGAGACCCTGACAGTGTGGATGATGATCTTCGCCAGCACCTGCCTGTGGTTGATTGCCCTGGCCTCTGAACCCTGGCCACGCTGGCAATTCAGCCTGTCAATGTGGGGTAGTCTGATTTACGGGATATTCATCAACTACGGTTTCGCGCAGACCATCTGGACCAGCCTGGCGCGCAATTTGCCGCCAGCCACCAGTGCGATGAGCATCATGGCCATTCCATTGATCGGGACCTTGAGCGCCACCTTGATTGTGGGTGAATGGCCGGTGTGGCAGGACTTCGCAGCCATGGTGTTTGTGATGATGGCCATAGCCGCCGTGCTCTTGCCACCCCGATCCAGGAAAATGCCGGCATGAAGCTGAACCTGATTTTTGCCCGAGCCACCAATGGCGTGATCGGCAAAGACGGCAGCATGCCCTGGCATCTGCCCGAAGATCTGGCGCACTTCAAGCGCACTACCCTGGGGTGCCCGGTGATCATGGGCCGCAAGACCTGGGATTCGCTGCCGCTCAAGTTCCGCCCCTTGCCCGGGCGGGTCAATGTGGTGGTGACCCGCCAGCGCGACTGGCAAAGTCCGGGCGTAGCCGTGGCGCACTCCCTGGACGAGGCGATGGCGCGCTGTGAAGGGCATGAATCGGTGTGGGTGATTGGGGGTGCAGAAATTTACGCCCAAGCGCTACCGCTGGCCGACAGCGTGGTGGTCACAGAGATCGAAGCCATCTTTGAGGGCGATGCCTTTGCTCCTCAATTGGGACCCGAATGGCGGGCTGAATCCCGGGACAGGCATGTTGCCGCCAGCGGTTTGCCTTATAGTTTTGTCACCTACACCCGAACCCAAGGAGATTGATATGTCTGGAGCCGGTTTTCATGTGCATGGCCCGCACGACCACGAACTCGAGCACGCAACCACAGGGGGAGGACACGGCGATGGCGGTGGCAAGATGACCAACCAGATTGCCTTGTTTACCGCCATCATCGCCACCGTAGGCGCCCTCTTTGCCTACATGGGGGGTGCCACCCAGGCTAATGCTGGTCTCTTCAAAAACAATGCCGCGCTGAAAAAGACCGAAGCGTCCAACCAATGGAATTATTTTCAGGCCAAGAGCACCAAGCAGTCGCTGGCCGAGGTCTCTCGTGACTTGACGCCCAATGTGACCGACAAGGAAAAATACCAGGCCAAGATCGATCGCTACGAAAAGGAAAAAAACGAGATCAAGCTTGTGGCTGAAAAGCTGGAAGCTGAAGCCACCGAGTGGGACAAGAAAAGCGATGGGCAAATGCACCAGCACCACCGCTGGGCGCAGGCGACGACCGTACTTCAGGTGGCGATTGCCTTGGCGGCCATTGCCCTGTTGACCCGTAAGAAGTGGCTGGAATATGCCATGTTTGTGGGTGGCGCCATCGGTTTTGCCGTTGGCGTGCTCGCTGCCATGCATGTATAAGGGTGGCCGACCTCAGAGCAGATCTTCGAGGTTCAGCAGGCGGAAGAAATCAACCTGAAGTTTGCGCCACATGCTGGCATCCGGCTCGCTCGTGCTTTGCCATGGCTGGCCGCCACGCTCGCCATGCCAGGTGATTCGCTCACCCTGGGCTGCGGCAGGATTAAGGGCCAAACGCCAGCTGTTACTGGGGCCGAGATCACGTTCCAGCGTTTCCAGAATCTTGGCCGACAAGGCCTCGCTGTCTATCAGCATGCCAGCCTCGGTATTGAGCCTGCGTGAGCGAGGGTCGAAGTTGGCGCTGCCGACCCAAAGTGTTTTTCGGTCATAGACTGCAATCTTGGCGTGCAAGGCGGATGCCGAGCTTCCCGTGCGTAATCGATGCCCCAGGGGCGATGGGCGCGGTGCCTCAGGCCTGTATTCGTACAACTCTATTCCGGCGCTGAGCAGTGCCTCCCGATAGGGCGCGTAGCCTGAATGAACTGCCACCACATCAGTAGCAGCCAGTGCGTTGGTCAGGACCCGTACGCGCACGCCGCGCGCTGCGGTTTGGCTCAATACTTCCACACCTCGCTGGCCAGGCACAAAATAGGCTACCGCAAAAATGATTTCCTTAGCTGCATTCTGGCGCGCAATGGCATGGGTGCGAGCAATCTCTGAGGAAGACTTGGCGGCACCCTCGGCTTGACGAATGGGCGGCTCGCCAACGGCACGGGCAGGAGCCCAGATCAAGCCCTCGCCCGAGAGCACGCGCTGGCGAAATTCAGTCTGGCGACGCTGGTATTCGGTGCGGGGACCGTATTCTGCAGTCTTGGCGCGCCAGGCCAGGAGCACACTTTCCTCCGTCAAGGCCGGGGCTGCACCAAAGGCCTCGACGGGTACTACGATAGGGCTGTTCCAGAAAGAGTCAAAAATTCCCGCCGCTTGACGCATCACTGGGCCGGTCGCCAGAAGATCGGCATCTCTGAAGTTGGAATCTCCTTGACCTTCGAAATAATGGTTGCTGATATTGCGTCCACCAATCACACCCATCTGGCTGTCAACAACAAAAATCTTGTTGTGCATGCGCCGTCCCAGTTTGTCCATGTGACGCATCATCTGCAACGAGCGTGGCCAGCGACGATCTGGGTAAGGGTTGAAGATGCGCAGCTGTACATTGGGGTGGGCGTCAATGCGCGCCAGGGTGGCATCATCAAAGCCGATCAGGTAGTCATCCAGGATCATGCGCACGCGCACCCCTCGGTCTGCCGCCGCCAGAAGCCTGTCGAGCAAGAACAAACCGGTGTCGTCAGCATCAAAGATGTAGTACTGCAAATCGATGGAGCGCTCGGCAGCATCGATCAGGGCGGCGCGTGTCAGCAAGGCACTGACGCCATTGTTCAGTAAACGCAAGCCGGATCGGCCCGGATGATTTTCCTCAGCGGCAGCATATGCACGCCCAAGAGAGGTTTGCTGTGGGAGATTGAAGGCTACCTCTGGCCGGGACACCACGTCCGTGCGGATAGAGGCGCAAGAAGCCAGGAATAAGAGGCTGCTCAGCATCAACAGCTGGACTGATCTTGGAATAAAAATATTCATGACATGTAAGCAATCAAGCTTGGCTTCAGAAGTAGAAGCGAATACTTCAAAGGACAATCCGGGTCAGGTATCAGGATGACAGAACCATACAATGACCCACAATCAAATCTTATTGCAGCGAAAAGACTAGCATGCCAATAGGGTAATCGCAATTCTCGAATGTACTGACTGACGACCTTCCCCTCCCCACCCCCTCCAGCCAAATTTATGAAACTCGCCACCTGGAACATCAACTCGCTGACGGTACGCCTGCCGCAAGTCCTCGATTGGCTACAGGGGCAGTCCGCAACAGGGGAGCCGGTGGATGTGCTGGCTTTGCAGGAGCTCAAACTCACCGACGACAAGTTTCCGCTGAATGCTTTTGCCGAGGCAGGTTATCAGGCTGCCTGCTTCGGGCAAAAAACCTATAACGGAGTGGCCTTGCTTTCTCGTACGCCCATGTCGAACGTGACCCGCAACATTCCCGGCTTTCCCGATGACATGGCACGGGTGATCAGCGCTGATATCGGCGATTTGCGCGTCGTGGGGGCCTATTTCCCCAACGGTCAGGAGCCGGGCAGTGAGAAATTTGCCTACAAGATGCGCTGGCTTGAAGCCCTGCGAGCTTGGCTGTGTGAAGAATTGTCTAAAAACCCGCGACTGGTCCTGATGGGTGACTTCAACATCACATTTGACGATCTGGATGTCTGGGATCCATTGGGCTTGAAAGACACCATCCATTGCACTGAGCAGGAGCGTGTCCACCTGCAGTCCCTGATTTCGCTTGGCTTAAATGATGCGGTACGGCTGTTTCCGCAACCTGAAAAAAACTACTCCTGGTGGGACTATCGCAACATGGCGTTTCGGCGCAAACAAGGTCTGCGCATTGACCATGTGCTGATCAGCGATGCGCTCAAGCCTCTGGCAGTCGAATGCTTCATCGATCCCAAGCCCAGGCGCAACGAACGCCCCAGCGATCATGCGCCCGTGGTCTTGGGGATAAATGGCAAATCCTTGGCTACTTTGGGCTCGCCAAAATAATAGCCCTGGCAGCTGGTGCAGCCGAGTTTGTGCAGGAAGTCGCGCTGGGGTTTGGTTTCAACTCCTTCGGCAACAACCTTGAGAGACATGCTGTGCGCCAAAGCGATGATGCTGCGCACAATCGCGGCATCATTCTTGTTCATGAAGATATTGACCAGGAAGGAGCGGTCAATT
>JAFMJA010000262.1 GCA_017853735.1 Burkholderiaceae bacterium
GCGCGAGCCCGGTACGGTTGCCCAGGCGAAAAATATGGGTATCCACTGCCATGGTTGGTTCGCCAAAAGCACTGTTGAGCACCACATTGGCGGTTTTTCTGCCTACCCCGGGCAAGGCTTCTAGGGCTGCACGCTCGCGGGGAACCTGACCGCCATGACGATCCATGAGAATCTGGCAGGTCTGCATCAGGTGTCTGGCCTTACTTCGGAACAGACCAATGGTCTTGATGTAGTGCTCCAATTGGGCAAGCCCCAGGTTCAATATTTTCTGGGGTGTGTTGGCCACTGGGAACAGCCGCCGGGTCGCCTTGTTGACACTCACATCGGTGGCCTGGGCCGACAGCAGCACCGCAGCGAGCAACTCGAAGACCGAGCTGTACTCCAGCTCGGTGACAGGTTGCGGATTGGCTGCCTGCAAGGTGGCAAAAAAGGATTCGATCTGCGAAGGGCTCATGAAATTCCAGTTGGGCACGTTAGGTGCTCAGGTTTGCGAGAATACGCCACTGTCGCAAGGATAACCAATGCAATTCGCTGAACGACTTGACCATGTAGAGACCTCTGCCATCCGTGAGCTTTTCAAGCTGCTGGGCAGGCCCGGCATCATTTCCTTTGCTGGGGGCTTTCCCGATGCCGCCATGTTCGATGTGCAAGGTATCAGGCAAGCCGTCAACCTGGCACTGGAGCAGGAGCCAGGTGGTGCGCTGCAGTATGGCGCTACCGAGGGTTACAACCCTCTGCGCGAGCAGTTGGCTGCCCTGATGCAAGCCAAGGGATGCACCCAGGTGAGGCCCGATGGCCTGATTGTGACCACCGGCAGCCAGCAAGCCCTGGATCTGGTTGGCAAGACCCTGATCAATCCGGGTGACAAGGTTATCGTGGAGGCCCCCACCTTTCTGGCCACCATCCAATGCTTTCGCCTCTACGGAGCCCGGGTGGTCGGTGCGCCAATCGACGATCGGGGCGTACAGGTGGATCAGCTCGAGCGCCTGATGCTGGAGCACCGGCCCAAGCTGGTGTATCTGATTCCAACCTTTGGCAACCCCAGTGGCGCCACCCTGAGTCTGGAGCGTCGACTGCGGATTCTGGAAATTGCAGTTCGCACGCAAACCGTGGTGGTGGAAGATGACCCTTATGGGGACTTGTATTTTGGTGCGCCCCCTCCGGCCTCCATGCTGGCCCTGTGTGACCAGGTGCCGGGTAGCCGGGAATGGCTGGTGCATTGTGGATCGCTCAGCAAGGTGCTCAGCCCGGGATTGCGGGTGGGCTGGATGATCGCGCCAGCAGAGATGCTGGCCAGAGCCACCATGTGCAAGCAATTCAGCGATGCGCACACCAGCACTTTTGCCCAGTCGACTGCCGCGCATTACCTCAAGGCTGGCCGGATGCCTGACACCCTGGCGCGTGTTCGGCAGGTCTATGCCGAGCGCGCCCGAACGATGGGCGAGTGCTTGCAGCAGCATCTGGGGGATGCGATAGATTTCACTCAGCCAGGTGGCGGACTGTTTTTCTGGGCGCGTCTGACCGGCAAGCAGGGCCGGCTGGCTGATGCCGGTGAACTGGCCCGCCGCGCCATCGACAAAGGGGTGGCTTTTGTTCCTGGCGCACCCTTCTTTCCCCATGACCCCGACCCAGCCAGCCTGCGGCTGAGCTTTGCCACTGCTGGGGTGGAAAAAATTCGCGAAGGAGTTGAGCGCCTCGCCCAGGCTTTTTAGTGGCCTAGGGATGGTCCGGCTATGAATTCATGCGCTTGAAGCCTGGGGTCTGATTCGCTCAGATCGGTGGGCGACCGGTGTATCCAATGCGTCGGGCTGCAGCGACCACCTGGGTTCGGTTGCTCACACCGAAGGCACGCAAAATCGCAGTGATGTGGTTTTTGGTGGTTTCTTCGGACAGGTTGAGGTGGCGACTGATCACTTTGTTGGAATATCCATGCATCAGAAGCTCCAGCACATCCTCCTGCCTTGCGGTCAATTTTGGCCAGTCGGCGGCGCTGCCCTGGGCACCATTTGGGGTCTTGGAAATAAACTCGCCGCCTTTGAGAACAATTGCGATGGCCTGGAGAAGTTCATCGCTATTGGCCGATTTGGTGACAAATCCTGATGCGCCAAGATTCATCAACTCGCGACCCAAGACCGGGTCCATGACGCCCGATAAAACCAGGATGGGTAGCTCAGGGTGACTTTGGCTGATGAGCTGCAAAGCTTCACGGCCATCCATATCGGGCAGCAGGTAGTCCAGAAGCACCAGGTCCAGGTCTGGATTTTCTTGGGTCAATTCCAAAGCCTCTGGCACTGAACTGGTGTCAAAAACAGTCACCGAGTCTGTCAGGCCCTGTAGTAGGAGGCGCAAGCCTTCGCGTACCAGCGCGTGGTCGTCAATCACCAGGATTTTCAAGGGGCTTGCGGTAGGAAAACTGGAAGGTGAAATTGACATCCTCCTATCGTAATCTGCGCCAGCTATCTTCGCTGTCCAAAAAAAATCCCACCGAAGTGGGATTGACTAAGCGATTCAAGTGCTGCTCGAATAATCTTCGAGTGCTTAGCCGTGAAATTTCATCATCACCGGCACAATCAGCAGGGCCACAATGTTGATGATCTTGATCAACGGGTTCACAGCCGGGCCAGCGGTGTCCTTGTAGGGGTCACCCACGGTATCGCCGGTCACGGCTGCTTTGTGCGCTTCCGAGCCCTTGCCACCATGGTTGCCATCCTCAATGTATTTCTTGGCGTTGTCCCAGGCACCGCCGCCGGTACACATGGAAATGGCCACAAACAGGCCAGTCACGATGGTGCCCATCAGCAGGCCGCCCAGCGCGGCCGGGCCCAGCGCCAGGCCAACCACCACCGGCACCACCACTGGCAGCAGCGAGGGAATCATCATTTCCTTGATGGCCGCACTGGTGAGCATGTCCACCGCAGTGTCGTACTCGGGCTTGCCAGAACCGTCCATGATGCCTTTGATGGTCTGGAACTGCCGGCGCACTTCGACTACCACCGATCCGGCAGCACGTCCAACAGCTTCCATGGCCATGGCGCCAAAGAGGTAGGGGATCAAGCCGCCAATGAAGAGACCGATGATCACCATCGGGTCGCTCAGGTCAAAGCTGATCACCTTGCCGAAAGATTCGAGCTTGTGGGTGTAATCGGCAAACAGCACCAATGAGGCCAGTCCGGCCGAGCCGATGGCGTAACCCTTGGTAACCGCCTTGGTGGTGTTGCCCACCGCGTCCAGGGGGTCGGTGATATCGCGCACCGAGGAGGGAAGTTCGGCCATTTCGGCGATGCCACCGGCGTTGTCGGTGATCGGTCCGTAAGCGTCCAGGGCCACAATGATGCCCGCCATGGACAGCATGGACATGGCGGCGATGGCAATGCCGTACAGGCCGGCCAGTTTGAACGCTACCCAGATGGCGATGCAGACAAAGATCACTGGCCAGGCGGTCGAACGCATCGACACGCCAAGGCCGGCAATGATGTTGGTGCCATGCCCAGTGGTGGAGGCCTGGGCGATATGCCGAACCGGGCTGTACTGGGTGCCGGTGTAAAACTCGGTGATCCAGACCAGAGCGGCAGTCAGTACCAAACCGACCACCGTCGTGCCAAACAAGCGCATCTGGCTGCCAGTGGCAGTGATCGCATTGTCAGGAATGAGCCACAGGGTGACAAAGAAAAAGGCCACCAGGGAGAGCGCCCCAGCCACTGCCAGGCCTTTGTACAGGGCTGGCATGACGTTCTTCATGCCAGGCTGA
>JAFMJA010000263.1 GCA_017853735.1 Burkholderiaceae bacterium
TGGATTTTCCCTCAGCTACCACCGCTGCCACCTCGGCTTCGCGCGGTGACAGTACCGACAAATCTGTCAGCGTGGCCGATGCAGTGGCCGCCGCGCCAGCGCGGCCCAGCAGGTCGCGGGTGGCCGCCACAATGCGGTCCACCAGCTCGGGGCCAATCCACAGCGCGCCGCCCTGCACCACCCGCCCTACCTCACGCAGCATTGGCGGCATGGCGTGCAGATGGCTGTAGCCATGCGCGCCCAGGTTGATCGCGCGCAGGCCTTCGGCGTCATAGGGCACGGCGCTCAGCACCACCACATGGCGCGTGGGTTCGGCCTGCAGCAGTTGGGAGACCTTGTCCATCCAGTCGGGGTGCGATACCGGCACCCACACCACATCGCCCGCCTTGGCCTCTTGTTGCATGGCAGACCAGTTGTTCCACTTGCCTTTTGGAAAGGCCTGCAGCCAGCGCTCGGATGGGGCGATGGCCGGCTGGGCAACTGAACTGGCAAGAAAATGGTGCGCACTCATGGCTCATCGCTCAGACAGGGCATTGGCCTTGGCGCGCAGCACCGGTTTCAACAGATAGGTGAGCACGGTTTTCTGGCCAGTCATGATGTCCACCTGCGCCACCATGCCCGGGATGATGGGCAGGTTGTCGCCCAGGGTGGAATTGCGGGTGCGCACCCGCACGATGTAGAAGGCGTTGCCCTTGTCGTCCACCACCGAATCCGCGCCAATGGTTTCCACATCGGCTTTCAGCCCGCCGTAGATGGCAAAGTCGTAGGCGGTGAACTTCACCAGCGCCTCCTGCTTGGGACGCAAGAAGGCAATGTCTTTGGGCGGTATGCGCACCTCCAAGATCAGGGCGTCATCGGTGGGCACCACCTCAAACACTTCCTTGCCCGGCTGCAACACCGCGCCCACAGTGGGCACCAGCAGGCGCTTGACCGTGCCACGCACCGGCGACTTGAGGTCGGCTTTGAGCACTTTGTCTTCCAGCACCTTGCCGCCCTCGGAGGATGAGCTGATCTTGCCCATGGTTTCGGACAGCTCGGCGCTCATCTGGTTGCGCGCGGTCAGGCGCACCTCCTCGATGCGGCGCTGGGCCTCGGCAATCGAGGCCTGCACCCGCGAGATCTGGGCGGTGGCCTGCTCGCGGTCGCCGCGCAAGCGGGCCACTTCGCGCTCCAGGCGAATCACCTCCACCTCGGACACCGCACCGGTGCTCACCAGCGGCCGGGTGGTGGACAGCTCTTTCTGCGCCAGCTCGAGGCCGCGCTCGGCCTGTTCGCGCCGCGCGCGCACCTCGTTGAGCTCCTGCTGGCGCTGGGCCAGCACGTTTTGCGCCACCGCCAGCTGGGCATCGAGCTCGGAGCGGCGCGACTCATACAGGCGCCGCTCATGCGCCACAACGTCGGGCGCCTCTTTCATCAGCTTGGCCGACGGGTTGAAGGGCACACCCTGGCTCAGCGCGCGCAGGCGCAAGGCCTTGGCCTCCATCGCCACCTGGGTGGCACGGCTCTCGCCCAGGTTGGAGGTGAAGCGGGTGTTGTCCACCCGGCCCAGCAACTGGCCGGCCTCCACATGCTGGCCCTCGCGCACCATGATTTCTTCCAGCACGCCGCCATCCACACTCTGCACAATCTGCACCTGACTGGTGGGCACCACCCGCGCCTCGCCCCGGGTGACCTCGTCCACCTTGCCCACCGCCGCCCAGACCAGCAGCAAGACCAGTGACAGGGCAGCGATGCGCAGCAGCCGGCGCGCGCGCAGCGGCTCTTGCTGCAAGTGGGCCCAGTCGGCATCGGCCGCCCAGTCCAGGTGCGGCTCTTTCATGGGCACCGACACCTTGTCCACCAGGCCCTGGAACAGGGGTTGGCTGAACTTGGCGCCCTTTTCCACGCCGGCGGCGATCTTCTGGAATTGTTTTTCGTTGAGTTCGGCCATCATGCGGCCTTTCCAATACGGCCCTGACGCAGGGCGGCCACCACCTGGTCTTTGGGCCCATCGGCCACAATGCGGCCGGCATCGATCACGATGATGCGGTCCACCAAGTCCAGCAGGGCGGTGCGGTGGCTGATCACCACCATGGTCTTGCCCTGACCAAACTCTTTCAGCCGTTTTTTCACCTCCTCCTCGCTGGAGTGGTCCATCGAGGCGGTGGGCTCATCGAGCAGCATGATGGGCGGGTCGTTGATCACCGCGCGGGCAATGGCCACGCCCTGGCGCTGCCCGCCCGAGAGCGATTCGCCACGCTCGCCCACCAGCATGTCAAAGCCCTGCGGGTGGGTGTTGACCAGGTCCAGAATGCCGGCAATGCCCGCGGCCTTGAGCACCGCGGCGTCATCAGCCAGCGGCGCGCCCATGGTGATGTTGTCGCGCAGGCTGCCGTAAAACAGCATCACATCCTGCTGCACATAGCCAATCTGGCGGCGCAGCTCGGCCGGGTCGAGCTGGCGCTGGTCGATGCCGTCAATCAGCACTGCGCCCGAGGTGGGCCGGTACAGGCCCAGAATCAGTTTTTGCAGGGTGGTCTTGCCGCAGCCGATGCGCCCGAGCAAGGCCACTTTTTCGCCCGGCTGGATTTTGAAGCTCATATTGCGCAGCGAGGGCGTTTGCTGACCGGGGTAGGTGAAGCTGACATCGCGAAACTCAATCGCGCCACGCAGGCTGCCACGGGTGATGAAGTTGGCATCGGCCGGGCGCTCGATTTCGCGCTTCATCATCTCGTTGAGCGAGGTGAGCGCGGTGGCAGCAGTGTGGTACTGCACCAGCAAACCCGCCACCTGGCCCACCGGCGCCATGGCGCGCGAGGCCAGCATGGAGCAGGCAATCAGGCCGCCCAGGGTGAGCATCTTCTCGCCAATCAGGTACACCCCGAGCACGATGATGCACATGGTGATCAGCTGCATCACAAAAGATGAGCTGTTGGTGGCCAGGGTGGAGAGAAAGCGCAGCTGGGTGCCCACCCGCGCCAGCAGGGCGGCACTTTTCTCCCACTTGTTCTGGATGGGTGATTCAGCGCCCAGGGCCTTGACCGTCTCAAACCCCACCAGGCCCTCGACCAGAGTGGCGTTGCGCTGGGCGCCGGCGCGGTAGGTGGTTTCGGCCAGCTCATGCATGCGGTGCTGCACCGAGAGGGCAAACAGAATCAGCAGCGTGGCGCCGATCAACAGGGGAATCAGCATGGGCCAGGCGATCCAGCCAATGACCACCATGAAAATCAGGGCAAAGGGCAGGTCGATGAAAGCTACCACGGTGGCCGAGCCAATGAAGTCGCGCACCGACTCAAAGGAGCGCAGGTTGGCCGCAAAGGAGCCGGCTGACACCGGGCGCTGCTCCATGCGGGTGCCCAGCACCCGCTCCATGATGTAGGCGGAGAGTTTCACATCGGCCCGACTGCTGGCCAGGTCAACAAAGCGCCCGCGCATGGTGCGCAAGAGGAAGTCCCCCAGCAGCAAGATGAACAGGCCCGAGGCCAGCACCCACAGGGTGTCGAAGGCCTGGTTGGGCACCACCCGGTCGTACACATTCATGGTGAACATGGGCAGGCCCAGGGCGAACAGGTTGGCCAGAAAGGCAGCCAGCAGCACATCGCGGTAGAGCAGGCGGTTTTCAGCAATCACGCTCCAGAACCAATGCCCCTGGCGGCTGGTGCGCACCTGCGGGGTGCGGGCGTCAAAGCGCTGACGCGGCCGGGCGTAGATGGCGCGGCCAATGTACTGCTGGGCGATCTGGGTCAGCGGCACCTCCATGGGCGACTC
>JAFMJA010000033.1 GCA_017853735.1 Burkholderiaceae bacterium
CGTAAACTCGAAGTGGCCTTTGCTGTTGTCACGAAATTGCACATCGACATTCCAAACCTTCTGCGTTTTCACTTTTTTCTCGATCTCCTTGCCTGCATAGGCGCCGCCGGCCGCGCCAGCCACTGTGGCCAGGTCGCGACCAATGCCGCCGCCGAGCTGACGTCCCAGCAAGGCGCCCGCCACGCCGCCCGCCACCATGCCCACTGCGCTGCCCTCGCCTTCTTTCTCGGTCACCGACACTGCGGTCACCTTGCCGCAATCGGTGCACGCGGCCAGCGCCTGCTGCTGCCGGGTGGCGGCTGCGGCCTGCTCCTTGGCGGCAGCCAGGGCCCGGTCGTATTCGGACTTGGCATCGCGGCGGCACTGCAACCGGGCTGCCGAGCTGGGTTCATCTGCACAGAGTTTGAGATCGGAGTCATAACGTGACTTGGCCTGCTGGTTGGCCGCTGTCAACTGCTCTTGCGCAGTCTGGGCGTGGCTGACACCTGGCAGGCTAAACAGCACCATGCAGGTGCCCAATGTGGCGAGAAGACGCGATGGCATGATGAAAACTCTCCAGAAAAAGGGTGAAAGACTCAGGCTTTGCTGACAAGATAGGCGATAGCCACTGGGTCCACAAGCCTGTTGGTCAGTTAAAAAGAGATAATCTGAGCCAGGTCATGCCCTGGGCCTGTTGCGCTTGTTCGGGTTTATTTTTCTGGAGATTTGTTGTGAGTTATCCCAATATTCAATTGCTGATCGATGGCCAGTGGTGCGATGCCGCAGATGGCCGAAGCCTGGCGGTGTTCAACCCCGCCACCGGGAAGGAAATTGGACGCGTTGCCCGTGCTGGCAAAGCCGATCTGGAGCGCGCTCTGGTAGCTGCACAAAAAGGTTTTGAGACCTGGCGCGATATGCCTGCGATCGAGCGTAGCCAGATCATGCGCCGGGCCGCCGCGCTGATGCGCGAGCGGGCTGATGCCAATGCCAGGCTGTTGACCCAGGAGCAGGGCAAGCCCCTGGCCGAGGCGCGTGCCGAAGCCCTTGCGGCGGCAGACATCATTGAGTGGTTTGCCGATGAAAGCCTGCGTGTTTACGGCCGTATCGTGCCATCGCGCTTCAATCTGTCCATGCGTCAGATGGTCTTGCGCGATCCAGTCGGTCCGGTGGCTGCCTTCACGCCCTGGAACTTCCCGATCAACCAGGTGGTGCGCAAGCTCGCCCCCGCATTGGCTGCAGGCTGCTCCATGCTGGTCAAGGCCGCGGAAGAAACCCCGGCCAGCCCGGCAACCCTGATCCAGGCCTTTGTCGATGCCGGCGTTCCGGCGGGAGTGGTGGGCCTGGTCTATGGTGACCCAGCCGAAATCTCGAGCTTTCTGATTCCTCATCCGGTGATTCGCAAAATCACCTTCACCGGCTCGACCCCAGTGGGCAAGCAATTGGCCGCCATGGCCGGCCAGCACATGAAGCGATTGACCATGGAGCTGGGCGGGCATGCCCCCTTCATCGTGGCCGAAGATGCTGATCTGGCCCTGGCCATCAAGATTGCCGGTGCGGCCAAGTTTCGCAACGCCGGCCAGGTCTGCATTTCTCCCACCCGTTTCCTGGTGCATGAGGGCGTGGCCGACGAGTTTGCCCAGGGCCTGGCCCAGCGTGCGGCCTCGCTCAAAGTGGGCGATGGCTTGAGTGATGGCACCCAGATGGGGCCGCTGGCCAACCCGCGTCGTGTGGAGGCCATGCAGAAATTGACCGAAGATGCGGTGCAACGCGGCGCCAAGTTGTTGGCGGGCGGCTCTCGGGGCGCTGGCGATGGAAACTTCTGGCAACCCACCATCCTCGCCGATGTGCCCCTGGATTCACGCGTGCTCAATGAAGAGCCTTTTGGCCCGATGGCCGCTATTCGCCGGGTGAAAAACCTGGACGAAGCGATCGCCGAAGCCAACCGCCTGTCATACGGCCTGGCAGCCTATGCCTTCACCCGCTCCCTGAAGAATGCCGATCTGCTCACCCGGCGGGTGGAGTCTGGCATGCTATGGATCAATACCCCGGCTATGCCCTCGGCTGAAATGCCCTTCGGCGGCATCAAGGATTCAGGCTATGGCTCCGAGGGCGGCCCCGAGGCGGTGGAGGCCTATCTCAATGTCCGCTCGGTTGCCGTCATGAACGCCTGATACGGATATGGATCGAGGGCCATTGCCGAGCGCGGAAAGTGCAACATGATTGAATCGCTGAACCATTTTTCCGTTCGCACCACGGATCTGGAAGCCACCCGCAAGTTTTATGAGGATGTGCTCGGTCTGAAGGTTGGGCCCCGGCCCAACTTTTCCTTTCCCGGCCTGTGGATGTATGCGGGTGATATGTCCAATCCCTACAACGCGGTGGCCCACATCATCGGCATCGACCCCAAGGACCCGGCCGGGCTGCGCGGCTATCTGGGTGAGCGGGATCAGAAGACCCTCAAGGGCAGCGGCGCGCTGGACCATGTGGCCTTCTTTGCCAAAGGGCTGAACCAGATGATGGCCCATCTCAAGTCGCTGGGCATCGAGCCGCGTACGCGCAGCGTGCCCAACCTGGGCCTGCACCAGATCTTTCTTGATGACCCCAACGGCATTGTGATCGAGCTGAACTATCCCGCGTCGGAAAAAGAGCCCAGCAGCGCGTCGGCCGGCGCCTGAGGCCTGAACTGCATCGCAAGCATGAATTGGCGCGCAATGCTGCTCTGGGTGGGAGGTGCCGTGCTGGTGGCCGCTGCCTGGCGCTCTTACGGCTGGCCCGGTGTGACGCTGGTCACTGGCGGCCTGGTGTTTTGGTTGCTCTTGCATTACACCCGTCTGCTGCATGTGCTCAAGCGCGCGGCCAACAGCCCGCTTGGGCATGTGGCCAGCAGCGTCATGCTCAACGCCAAGCTCAAGCCCGGCATGAGCCTGTTGCATGTGGTGGCCATGACGCGCGCGCTGGGCCAACAGCTCAGCCCCGAAAATGAGCAGCCCGAGTTGTTCCGCTGGACCGACGGAGGCGACTCCCATGTCACCTGCGAATTTCTCAACGGTCGCCTGGTACGCTGGGAACTGGTTCGCCCCGAAACCGCGCCGGCTCCCAAGTTGCCGCAGCAGGACCAGGCCTAGCCGTAAAATCAAGCCCTTTTCCGTGTTCACTCTGCCCCTGCCTTGTTAAAGGAATGTTTTCATGAGCCCCCAACCAACCTCGATGTCTGACCGTGACGGCAAAATCTGGATGGACGGCGAGATGGTCGACTGGCGTGACGCCAAGATCCATGTGCTGACCCATACCCTGCATTACGGCTGTGGCGCCTTCGAAGGCGTGCGCGCCTACAACACAGCGGGTGGGACAGCCATCTTCCGCTTGCAGGAGCACACCGAGCGACTGTTCAACAGCGCCAAGATCTTGCGCATGCAGATCCCCTTTACCAAGGAGCAGGTCAACCAGGCGCAGATCGAGGTGGTGCGCGCCAACAAGCTGGAGAGCTGTTACCTGCGCCCATTGACCTGGATCGGCGACAAGCGCCTGGGTGTTTCGCCCAAGGGCAACACCATCCACCTGATGGTGGCCGCCTGGGCCTGGGGCGCCTACCTGGGCGAAGAGGGGCTCAAGCGCGGCATCCGCGTCAAGACCTCCAGCTACACCCGCCACCATGTCAACATCACCATGACCCAGGCCAAGGCGGTCAGCAACTACACCAATTCCATCCTCGCCAATATGGAGGCCACCGATGACGGCTATGACGAGGCCCTGTTGCTGGACCCCTCGGGCTTTGTCGCCGAGGGCGCTGGAGAGAATATTTTTGTGATCAAAAACGGCGTGATTTATACCCCGGACCTATCAGCCGGCGCCCTCAATGGCATCACCCGCAACACCGTCTTTCATATCGCCAAAGATCTGGGCCTGGAGATTGTGCAAAAGCGCATCACCCGTGATGAGGTCTACATCGCCGATGAGGTGTTTTTCACAGGAACGGCTGCGGAAGTCACGCCGATCCGGGAGCTGGACCGGGTTGAGATTGGTGCCGGCAGCCGGGGACCGATCACCGAAAAAATCCAGAGTGCTTTCTTCGATATCGTCAACGGGCGTAACGCCAACTACGCACACTGGCTGACCAAGGTTTGATATCTGGCTGGGTTGGGCGCATGTAATGGCCCTATCCCCGGCCCCGCTGGTTAAGGAGCAAGGATGATGAGCAATCAAGAGGTTCAACTGAAAGCCAGCGAGCTCAATGCCAACGGCGGGGTGTATTGTCCGCGTCCCGAGGCGGGCATGAGGTTGTGGAACAGTCACCCACGTGTCTATCTCGATGTGGCGCACAGTGGCGAGGCCAAGTGTCCTTATTGCGGGACGGTTTACAGGCTCAAGGCGGGTGAGCACTTCGAAGCCCACCACTGAATCCCTGGTCATTGCGCCCCAATGGATTGGGGACGCCGTCATGACTGAACCCCTGTTGCGCCGGCTGGCTGCGCGAGGTGAGCGGCTGACAGTGGGCGCGCTGCCCTGGGTGGCCCCGGTGTACCGTGCCATGCCGCAGGTGGACGAGGTGATCGAGTTTCCCTTTGCCCATGGTGGATTGCAACTCAAGGCGCGGCGCGCGCTGGCAAGGGAAATGGCCGGGCGCTTCGAGGTGGCCTATGTCTGCCCCAATTCCCTCAAGAGCTCCTTGCTGCCCTTTCTCGCCCAGATTCCCAGGCGCATTGGCTATCTGGGCGAGGCCAGGGTGGGCCTGCTCACCCACCGCCTGAAAAATCCCGCCAAAGGCAGGCGCCCGCCCATGGTGGCGTTTTACTCGGCGCTCAGCGGCGAGGGTGGCATCGAGTCTGATCAGCCTCGCCTTGCGCTTGCCGCGCTTGAGGTGGATGCGGCGCTGCGCAATCAGGCACTGAGCAAGGATGAATATTATGTGTTCGTGCCGGGTGCCGAGTATGGCCCAGCCAAGCGCTGGCCCGCATCGCGCTTTGCCGAACTGGCGCGCCTGCTGGACAAGCCAGTGGTCTTGCTCGGTTCGGGCAAGGAAATGGCGCTGGCGCAAGAAATTGCGCAGCTGGCCAGCGATGCCGATATCCGCAATCTGGCCGGCGCCACCAGCTTGACCCAGGCCTTTGCCTTGATTGCTGCGGCCAGGCAGGTGGTGACCAACGACAGCGGGCTGATGCATGTGGCCGCCGCGCTTGGGGTGGCTCAGGTGGCGATCTTCGGCTCTTCCAGCCCACTGCATACCCCGCCGCTGAGCGACAAGGCCCAGGTGGTCTGGCTCAAGAATGACCCGGCCTATCAGCCAGCGCTGGACTGCGCGCCGTGTTATGAGCGCAGCTGCCCCTTGGGGCATCTGCGCTGCCTGCGGGATATCGATGCCTCCCGGGTGAGGCAGCTGATACCTTGATGCGGTGGGTGATGGACGGCCTCTGTGGGCAAAAAATAAGCCACCTTGCGGTGGCTTGAAAGTTTCATTGGAGACAAATCTGGATTCTTTGTTCAGCTATGGTCTTTGAGTTTGGATGCCGGACTTGAATTCTCTAATCGCTAGGTTGTGACAGCTTGGTGCCAATTTAAGCGCCCAATACGTAGCGGCCTATCCCCCATTAGGGGGGTGCGATCTGACAATTGAAAGTGAAGGTATCCGGCCTGCCCAGGACCCGTCAGCGGTCTTTGTGCAAGGCGGCCCGTCCCGCCAGCCAGATCAGCAGCAGCACCGGCAGGCCCAGCAGGGCGGTGCTGACAAAGAAGTGGCCGTAGCCAAAGGCGTTGACATAGTCGCCCGAGAAGCCGGCCACGAACTTGGGCGCCAGCAGCATCATGGAGCTGAACAGGGCGTACTGTGTGGCCGAGTAGCTGATATTGGTCAGGCTGGACAGGTAGGCAATGAAGGCCGCCGAGGCAATGCCGGAGGACAGGTTGTCCGCCGAAATCACAAAAATGAGCGCACCCAGGTCGTGGCCGCGGGTGTTGAGCCAGGCAAAGAGCAGGTTGGTGGCAGCGCTCAAAATGGCGCCCAGCATCAGCACCCGCATCACCCCCAGCCGCATGGCCAGTGCGCCACCGATGAATGCGCCCGCCAGGGTCATGACCACCCCGTAAACCTTGGTCACCGCCGCGACTTCGTCCTTGCTGTAGCCCATGTCCACATAAAAGGGGTTGGCCATGATGCCCATCACCACATCGCTGATGCGGTAGACCGCAATCAGCGCCAGGATCAGGGCGGCCTGCCAGCGATAACGGCGCAAAAAGTCGGCAAAGGGTTCGACCAGGGCCTCGCGCAGCCACGCGTTCAGGCTGCGTGCCGCGGGCAGCGCGCGCCGGGCCGGCTCGGGCGAGAGCAATACGGTCAAGACACCCAGCAGCATGCTGGCGGCCATCACCAGGTAGGCGCTGGCCCAGGCAGCCTGCTGATAGCCGCTTGTCACGCCGGTTTCAGCGCGGGCAGCCAGCCACAGCACCCCGGCGCCGGCCCAGATCATGGCCAGCCGATAACCGGTCTGGTAGGCCGCCGCCAGCGCAGCCTGCCGCTCGGGCCCGGCCGACTCGATGCGATAGGCGTCCAGCGCGATATCCTGAGTGGCCGAACCAAAGGCGACCAGCAGCGCACACCAGACCAGCGGCTCCAGGCCGTGGCGCGGATCCATCAAGGCCATGCCGGCCAATCCCAGCATGATCGAGAGCTGAGACAAAATCAGCCAGCTGCGCCGGCGCCCCATCCGGGCGGTCAGCAGGGGCAGGGGTAGCCTGTCCACCAGGGGCGCCCAGGCCCATTTGAAGGCGTAGGCCAGACCCACCCAGCTCAGGTAGCCGATGGTGCTGCGGTCGATGCCGGCCTCGCGCAGTCGAAAGCTCAGCGTGCCCAGCACCAGCAGCAGGGGCAGGCCGGCGGAAAAGCCCAGCGCCAGCATGCGCAGGGTGGGCGCTTCCAGGTACACCGCCAGAGTCTGACGCCAGCTGGGCGCACTGGCGGGGGGCTTGATTGCGGGCGTATCGGCAGCATCTGGGCTCATGGAGGAATAATACGCGGGGTGCGGGCAGCCCTGCTGCAAGCGGCAAGGATCAAGCGATGAAAAGGTTTATGGGTGGCGCAGGATTATTGTTGGCCTTGGCTTGCGCCACGGCCCCGGCGTGCGCACGCGAGGGCGTGGAAGTGGGGGGCAATTCGGCCTTCAGTCAGCTGGTGCCAGCCGCACAGGTGGAGAGCTCGGCTGGTCAGCAATACCAGCAGCTGCTGCGCCAGGCGCAGGAAAAAGGCGCGCTGGCTGGGGCCGATCATCCGCAGCTGCAGCGCCTGCGCCGCATTGCCAAGCGCCTGATTCCCCTGAGCCATGACTGGAATTCACGCGCGCGCGAGTGGCGCTGGGAGGTCAACCTGATCGGCTCCAAGCAGGTCAACGCCTTTTGCATGCCGGGGGGCAAGATCATCTTCTACACCGGCATTCTCGAGCGACTGCAACTTTCCGACGATGAGGTGGCCATGGTGATGGGTCACGAAATCGCCCATGCCTTGCGCGAGCATGCCCGTGAGCGCATGGGCAAGAGTGCAGCCACCAATATCGGTGCTGGCCTGCTGAGCCAGGTGTTGGGATTTGGCTCCTTGGGCCAGACCCTGACCAATTACGGCGCAGAGTTGTTGACACTCAAGTTCAGCCGCGAAAACGAAACCGACGCCGACCTGGTGGGCCTGGAACTGGCGGCGCGGGCGGGCTTCGATCCGCGTGCCAGCGTCACCTTGTGGCAAAAAATGTCGGCTGCCAATTCAGGCGCACCGCCGCAATGGCTGTCCACCCACCCTTCGGGCACCAGCCGCATCGAGGAGCTGGAGCGCTCCCTGCCCAAGGTGATGCCCTTGTTTGAGCGCGCCCGCCGATCAGCTGGCAGCGAGGGCGCCCCCGCCGCGCCCCAGTGACGCTCAGGTACCTTTGACAAAGGGGTTGCTGCGGCGTTCCCGGCCAAAACTGCTCTCCGGGCCATGACCCGGAATGAAAACTGTGTCGTCGCCCATGGGCCAGAGGCGGCTGACAATGCTGTGGATCAGCTGCTCATGGTTGCCTTGTGGGAAGTCAGTGCGGCCGATCGAGCCGGCAAACAGCACATCGCCCACAAAGGCGCGTGAGATGTCCGGGGAGTGAAAGACCACATGCCCTGGGGTGTGGCCCGGGCAGTGGCGTACTGACAGGGTGCAGTGGCCCACGCTGACGGTGTCGCCATCGTGCAGCCAGCGGGTGGGCGTGAAGGGTGCGCTTGGCGGAAAGCCAAACATGCGGCTCTGCTGGTCCAGCCGGTCGATCCAGAACTGATCGCCCGGGTGCGGACCAATGATGGGAAGCCCCAATCGTTCGGCCAGTTCAGCGGTGCCGCCAGCGTGGTCGATATGGGCGTGAGTGAGCCAGATCTGCCCCAGCTTCAGACCTAAGCGCTCGCTCTCGGCCAGCACCTCCTCCAGATCGCCACCGGGGTCAATCACCGCGGCCTGCAGGGTCTCGTCGCACCAGACCAAGGAACAGTTTTGCTGGAAGGGGGTGACGGGCAGGGTGCGGTAGCGCAACATGGGCAATTCCTGTTAAAGGTCGATCAACTTGGCGAGATAGCCTGCTGCTGCACAGGCGGCAATGACCTCGATCACATGGCGCTTGAAGCGAAACAGGGCAATCACGGCAGCCAAGGCAATCAGCGCGGAGACCTGATCGAAGTTGCCGCCAAACCCTTGTGGCCACAGCACGTGGTAAGCAAAAAACAGCGCCAGGTTGAGGATTACCCCAACCACTGCGGCGGTGATCGCAGTCAGCGGGGCGGTGAATTTCAGGTCATTGTGGGTGGACTCCACCAAAGGGCCGCCCGCAAAGATGAACAGGAACGAAGGCAGAAAGGTGAACCAGGTCACCAGGGTGGCCGCCAGCGCGCCCGCCAGAAACATGGCCTCCGATCCAAACACCGCCTTGACATAAGCGCCCACAAACCCGACAAAGGCCACCACCATGATCAGCGGTCCGGGCGTGGTCTCACCCAGGGCCAGGCCATCAATCATCTGCACCGGGCTGAGCCAGCCATAGTGGTTCACCGCGCCCTGGTAGACATAAGGCAGCACCGCATAGGCGCCCCCAAAGGTGAGCAAGGCCGCCTTGGTGAAGAACCAGCCCATCTGGGTCAGGGTGTGATCCCAGCCGTAATAAGCGCTCAGCAGGCCCATCGGGACAGCCCACAGCAGGCCTCCTACCAGCAGGATCAGCAGCAGGCGCGACCAGCGAAAGCGGGCATGCGGTGGGGCGGGGGTCTCATCATCGATCCAGGCCGGCCCATAGGACTTGCTGCTTTGGCCGTGGCCGCCACCCGATCTGAATTTTTCTGGCGCCAGCCGCCCGCCCAGAAATCCTATCAGCGCCGCTGCGGCCACGATGGCAGGGAAGGGCACATTCAAGGCGAAGATGGCCACGAAGGCGGCGCCCGCAATCGCCCAGAGGACACCGTTCTTGAGTGCGCGCGAGCCGATGCGGTAAGCCGCCTGCACCACAATGGCGGTGACCGCGGGCTTGATGCCATAAAACAGCCCGGCCACCAGGGGCAATTCGCCATAGGCAATGTAGAGCCAGGACAGGGCGATCAGGATGAACAAGGAGGGCAGCACAAACAGCGCGCCAGCGATGAGGCCGCCCAGCGTGCGGTGCATCATCCAGCCGATATAGGTGGCCAGCTGCTGGGCTTCCGGCCCGGGCAGCACCATGCAGTAGTTCAGCGCGTGCAGGAATCGCTTTTCGGAGATCCAGCGCCGCCGCTCCACCAGCTCCTGGTGCATGATCGAAATCTGTCCGGCCGGCCCGCCAAAGCTGATCAAGCCCAGCTTGAGCCAGAACAGAAAAGCAGCGCCTAAGGCGACCGGCTCAGGCTTGCTCTCGGCAGGAGATTGATCTTGGGGCTGCATGGTGATTCATTCCCTAAAAAAGGGCGGCCTGTTGCTTGGATGTTCTTTAGAAATCAAGCGCGTAATCAATGGTCAGTGGCGCATGGTCGGAGAAACGCGCGTCTTTGTAAACCCCGGCCAGGCGCGCGCACTGGGCCAGCGCAGGGGTGGCGATCTGGTAGTCTAGGCGCCAACCGACATTCTTGGCATAGGCCTGGCCGCGGTTGCTCCACCAGGTGTAGGCGGTCTCTCCGGCAGAGGGCTCGAGGCGGCGATAGACGTCCACCAGGCCACCCTCGCCCAGCAAGCGGGTCATCCAGGCGCGTTCTTCGGGCAAAAAGCCAGAGTTCTTGAGATTGCCTTTCCAGTTTTTCAGGTCAATTTCCTGGTGGGCGATGTTGACATCACCACACAGGATAAATTCACGCTGCTCTTTCAGCGCCTGCAGGTGGGGGTACACCGCATCCAGGAAACGGAACTTGGCCTGCTGGCGCTCCTCACCGGAGGATCCGCTGGGAAAGTAGCAGCTGATCAGGGAGCGTTTGCGTCCTGCGGTGTCAAAGCGCAGCTCCAGGTAGCGCCCTTCGTCATCGAACTCAGGTACGCCCAACCCGACCACCACATCGCTGGGCGAGAGAGGCGTGTAGATGCCCACGCCGGAGTAGCCTTTTTTCTGGGCAAAATGAAAATAGCCCTGCAGACCGGCCAGCTGCTCAAAGCGGCCCGCCACATCTGGCGCCTGGGCTTTGACCTCCTGCACGCAAATACAATCGGGCCGCGTGGCTGCAACCCAGGCGGCCAGCCCTTTGCTGGTGGCCGAGCGGATGCCGTTGAGGTTGAGGCTGCTTAATTTGAACAAGGAATTTGCCATGGCAGAAGGTTTGAAAACGGCGGCAAGCCAGGATAAGTTGGCGCTGGATTTTGTGCAGTTTGCGCTGGACTGCGGCGTGCTGCGCTTCGGTGAATTCAAGACCAAGGCCGGTCGGATGAGTCCTTACTTCTTCAATGCTGGCTTGTTTGATGATGGTGCCAAGCTGGGCCGGCTGGTTGAATTCTATGCCCAGCGTATCCTGGCCTCGGGCATCGAATTCGACATGATTTTTGGCCCAGCTTACAAAGGCATTCCCCTGGGCTCGGCGCTGGCGGTGGAGCTGGCGCGGCGTGGGCGCAATGTGCCGTTTGCCTACAACCGCAAGGAGGCGAAGGACCATGGCGAAGGCGGCAACCTGATCGGCGCGCCCCTCAAGGGTCGGGTGCTGATTGTGGACGATGTGATATCGGCCGGTACCGCTGCGCGCGAATCGATCGCCCTGATCCGCGCGGCCGGCGCCATCCCGTACGCGGTGGCCATTGCTCTGGATCGACAGGAAATGGCCACCGAGGGTGGCCAGGACCTGCCTTACAGCGCGGTGCAATACATGCGCCGGGAGCTGGGCCTGCAGCTTTGCTGCATAGCCAAGCTGGACGACCTGATGGATTTTCTGCAAGCGCAGAACAAGGCCGGCGACCTCTCGGAGCACCTGCAGCGGGTAGGTGCCTACCGCGAGCGCTACGGGGTGCGTGATTGAAAGCCGCTTAAGCAGCCGCTCCCACCAGGTAGTCACTCTTGCCAATGACCACGCCGTTGTGACGCAGGATGGCGTAGGCGGTGGTGATGTGGAAGAACATATTGGACAGCGCCCAGGTCTTCACATAGTCCTCGCCCCGCATGGTGCGCGAGCCGGTCTTGCCTACCGGGAAAGTGATTTCCTTGTCTTCCAGCCCATCCAGCACATTGGGCGGGACGGTCTGCAGCCAGGCCAGGGTCTTGTCAATGCGGGCGACCAGTTCGGCCAGGGTGTTTTCGGTGTTGTCAAACTTGGGCGCATCCAGGCCCGCAACCCGCGCGACGCACAGTTTGGCGGCATCACAGGCAATACAGATCTGGGTTTTGAAGGGCAGCATGTCGGGCGCCAGGCGGTACTGCACCAGGGCCTGCTCGTCATAACCGCGCGCGGCCACATCGGCCTGGGCCTTGTTCAGGATATGGCGCAGATTGCCTAGGAAACGATTGAAAACCGGCAGCGCGGCCGAGGACAGGGTGATGGACATGGCGTGAGTTCTTTCAGAGAAGTTGAAGAAAAAATGAATGCACTGGCTTGGTTGGATCAAATGTGAGGCGGATGCTGAATGGCGGGCAGCATGTCAGGCGAGTTTCTTTTTTAACAACGCGTTGACCTGTGCCGGATTGGCCTTGCCTTTGCTCGCCTTCATGGCTTGCCCCACCAGGGCATTGAAGGCCTTGTCCTTGCCAGCTTTGTACTGTGCCACATTGTCCGGGTTGGCCGCGATCACCGCATCGATGATTTTTTCCAGCTCGCCACTATCGCTCATCTGTTTCAGGCCCTTGGCCTCGATGATGTCGTCCACCTCGCCCGCGCCATTCCATAGGCCATCAAACACCTGGCGCGCCGCGTTGTTGCTGATGGTGTTGTCGACAATGCGGGTGATCAGGGTGGCCAGCTGCGCTGCACGGACAGGGACCTGCTCGATACTGATCTCGTCGGCGTTGAGGCGGCGCGAAACTTCGCCCATGATCCAGTTGCTGGCCAGCTTGGGGCTTTTGCAGGCCTTGGCCACTGCTTCAAAGTAAGCGGCCATCGCCTTGCTCTGGGTGAGTGTGGTGGCGTCGTACTCGGGCAGGGCGTAGTCCTCAACAAAGCGTGCCACCATCACCCGCGGCAGCTCGGGCATGCTCTGTTTGACCTGCTCGATCCACTCTGCGGCGATCACCAGCGGCGGCAAATCCGGATCAGGGAAATAACGATAGTCCGCCGCATCCTCCTTGGTGCGCATGGCGCGGGTCTCACCCGTGTCCGGGTCAAACAGCACAGTGGCCTGCTCGATCGCGTGGCCGTCTTCCAGTTGCTCGATCTGCCAGCGCACCTCAAAATCGATTGCCTGCTGCATGAACTTGAAGCTGTTGAGGTTCTTGATCTCGCGCCGGGTGCCCAATGGTGCGCCAGGCTTGCGCACCGAGACGTTGGCGTCACAGCGAAAGCTGCCTTCCTGCATATTGCCGTCGCAGATGCCGATCCAGGTGACGATCTTGTGCAGCTCCTTGGCATAAGCCACCGCCTCCTCGCTGGAGCGGATGTCGGGTTCGGTCACGATTTCCAGCAGTGGTGTGCCGGCACGGTTGAGGTCGATGCCACTCATGCCGTGGAATTCCTCGTGCAGGGATTTGCCAGCATCTTCTTCCAGATGGGCTCGTACCAGGCGCACAGATTTCTGCGCTTCGCCCAGGTAGAACGAGACCACGCCACCTTGCACCACCGGAATTTCGTATTGGCTGATCTGGTAGCCCTTGGGCAGGTCAGGATAAAAGTAATTCTTGCGGGCAAAGATGCTGCGCTGGGCCACCTGCGAGCCCACCGCCAGGCCAAAGCAAATCGCACGCTCAACCGCGCCGCGGTTCATCACCGGCAGCGTGCCGGGCAGAGCCAGGTCCACTGCGCAGGCCTGGGTGTTGGGCTCGGCACCAAACGCAGTGGGTGCGCGGCTGAAAATCTTGCTGTGGGTGGAGAGTTGGGCGTGCGTCTCAAAACCGATCACCACTTCGTAGCCCTGGACGAGTTTGTTGCTCATGGTGCACCTCCCGGCATGCGAAGGTGGTGGTCGCTGGTCTGCTGAAAGCGATGCGCCAGATTGAGCAGGCGAGATTCCTGCAGGTAGTTGCCGATCAGTTGCAGGCCCACCGGCATGCCACCCTCGCCAAAACCCACTGGTAGGCTCATGCCCGGCAGGCCAGCCAACGAAGCAGGCAGAGTGAAGATGTCGGCCAGGTAGCTGGCCACCGGGTCCTCGGACTTGTCGCCAATCTTCCAGGCCACGGTGGGGGCCACCGGCCCGGCAATCACATCGCATTGGGTGAAGGCTTGCTGGAAATCCGAGGCGATCATGCGGCGAATTTTTTGCGCTTGCAGGTAGTAGGCGTCGTAGTAGCCGTGGGACAGCACGTAGGTGCCGATCATGATGCGGCGCTTGACCTCGTCGCCAAAGCCTTCGGCGCGGGTCTTCTTGTACATGTCGATCAGGTCGGCGGGGTTTTTTGTGCGATGGCCAAACTTCACGCCGTCAAAGCGGCTCAGGTTGCTGGAAGCCTCGGCGGGCGCCAGGATGTAATACACCGGGATGGCGAGTTCGGTGCGCGGCAAGTGCAAGGGCACCAGCACGGCGCCTTGATCGACCAGGGCTTGCAGGGCCGCTTCGATCGGGACGCGCACATCGGCGGCCAGGCCCTCGCCAAAAAACTCGGCGGGAATGCCAACGCGCAAACCTTGGAGGGGCCGCTGCAAGTCACGCGAGAAATCTTCGGCGGGGACATCGAGCGAGGTCGAGTCACGGTCCGGGTCGGGGCCACACAAGGCGCTGAGCAGCAAGGCGCAATCTTCGGCGCTGCGGGCCATGGGGCCGGCTTGGTCCAGGCTGGAGGCGTAGGCAATCATGCCGTAGCGCGAGGCCCGGCCATAGGTGGGCTTGATGCCGGTGATGCCGCAAAAACTGGCGGGCTGGCGAATCGAGCCGCCCGTGTCGGTGCCGGTTGCAGCGGGCACCAAGCGCGCTGCAACTGCCGCAGAGCTGCCGCCCGAAGAGCCACCCGGCACACGCGATGTGTCCCAAGGATTGGTGACCGATTGGTACGCAGAGTTTTCGTTGGAGGAGCCCATGGCGAATTCATCGCAATTGAGCTTGCCCACATTGACCATGCCCGCTCCGCCTGCGTGTACACCCAATTTGCGCACCACTGTGGCGTCAAACGGCGAGCGGTAGCCCTCCAACATCTTGGAACCGGCGGTAGTGGGGAAATCGGTGGTGACAAAAATATCTTTGTGCGCCATAGGGACGCCGGCCAAGGGCCCAGCAGTGCCAGCGGCCAATTGCGCGTCGGCCTCTTTGGCTTGCGCCAGGGTCGCTTCTGGATTGAAGCTTAAAAAAGCGCCAGACGCATCGGCCTGGCTGCGGGCCAAAAAGTGTTGCGCCACCTCTGTCGCACTGACTTTTTTAGCTTGAAGGTCGGCCGCCAAGGCGGCCACGGTCATGTCGTGGAATGCTGTCATGTTGGCCCCTTATTCAATCACTTTGGGAACCAAAAACAGACCGCGTTCGACCGCGGGTGCGCTTTGTTGGTTGGCTTCACGTTGATTGGGCTCACTGGCCACGTCGTCTCGCAGGCGCAAAGCCACCTCTTGGATGGTGGCAATGGGGTGAGGCAAAGGCTCAACACCGGTGGTGTCCACCGCGCGCATGGCTTCCACAATGGTGAAAAAGCCATTGATTTGGTCCAACATGCGTTGGCCTTCCTCGGGCGGGAGCTCTAACCGGGCCAAATTGGCAATGCGGTCAATATCTTGGGCAGTCAATGACATAAAAATTAACTCTTTACGGGCTCTTTACGGGCGTTGAAGCCCTCAAATTTGGGGCCTCAATTCGCGTTTTTTTTCAAGCGATCGGTTATTATCGTGCGTTCGCTGCAGGCTCTCCAAAAAAGCCTGTTCAAGCCCACAAATTTTTCCCTTTCATGCCCCCCAAACCGCAGTTGACCGCCTCAAAACTGCAGTTGTTTAGGATTTGTTATGTTCAGCTCGTTCCGCCGTTATTTTTCTACCGATTTGGCCATTGACCTGGGTACGGCCAACACCCTCATTTTTGTCCGCGACAAAGGCATCGTTTTGGACGAGCCCTCTGTGGTGGCCATTCGCCACGAAGGCGGCCCCCAAGGCAAGAAGGTTTTGCAGGCTGTCGGCCACGAAGCCAAGTCCATGTTGGGCAAGGTGCCGGGCAACATTGAAGCCATTCGTCCCATGAAAGACGGCGTGATTGCCGACTTCACGGTCACCGAGCAAATGCTCAAGCAATTCATTCGCATGGTGCACCCCCGCAGCACCTTCCGCCCCAGCCCCCGCATCATCATTTGCGTGCCCTGCGGTTCTACCCAAGTGGAGCGCCGTGCCATTCGCGAATCGGCTTTGGGCGCCGGTGCCTCCGAGGTGTACCTCATTGAAGAACCCATGGCCGCTGCCATTGGCGCGGGCTTGCCTGTGTCTGAAGCCTCTGGCTCTATGGTGGTCGACATCGGCGGTGGCACCACCGAAGTGGGCGTGATTTCTTTGGGCGGCATGGTCTACAAAGGCAGCGTGCGCGTGGGTGGCGACAAGTTTGACGAAGCCATCATCAACTACATCCGCCGCAACTACGGCATGCTGATTGGCG
>JAFMJA010000264.1 GCA_017853735.1 Burkholderiaceae bacterium
CCCCGTCCAACCCCACCGGCACCTCTATCGAGCCGTGCGAGTTGCAAGGTATTCATGCAATTGTCCAGGCCCACGATGGCATTACCCTGATTGATGAGATTTATCTGGGACTGAGCCATGACCCGCGCTACGCGCAGACCGCGCTGGCCTATGACGATCAGCTGATCTCGATCAACAGCTTCAGCAAGTACTTCAACATGACCGGCTGGCGCCTGGGCTGGATGGTCGTGCCTGAAGCGCTGGTGCCGGTGATTGAGCGCCTGGCGCAAAACCTGTTCATCTGCCCCAATGCCCTATCGCAACAAGCCGCGCTGGCCTGCTTTGAGGCCGAGAGCCTGGCCGAGTACGAGCGTCGGCGGATGGAATTCAAGGCCCGGCGCGACTATTTCATTCCGGCGCTCAACCAGATCGGCCTGCCAGTGCCGGTGATGCCTGACGGCGCCTTTTATGCCTGGGCCGATTGCTCGGCGGCCAGCAGCAAGCTGGGCTGCCAAGACAGCTGGGACTTTGCCTTCGCACTGATGCAGCGCGCCCATGTGGCCGTGACGCCGGGGCGCGATTTCGGTCATGCCGATACCGAACGCTTCGTGCGCTTTTCCACCGCCAACAGCCTGTCAGCCTTGCAGGAAGCTGTGCAACGATTGAAAAACCTGTTGGCCTGAATATGCGATTTACCTGTGATATCCGCGTTTACTGGGAAGACACCGATGCCGGTGGCATCGTGTTTTATGCCAACTACCTCAAGTTCTTCGAGCGCGCCCGAACCGAGTGGCTGCGTTCGCTGGGTGTGTCGCAGCAATCGCTGAAAGAAAAAACCGGCGGCATGTTTGTGGTGAGCGAGTCCAGCCTGAAGTACCACCAGCCAGCCCGACTCGATGATGTGCTGATTGTCTCCACTGAATTGCTGGAGGTGGGGCGGGCTTCCCTGCTGTTGGCCCAGTCGGCGATGCGACATCCAGATCAGGACCCCAGCGCACCAGCAAGTCTGATCTGCCAAGGTACGATCCGGATCGGCTGGGTTGCAGCCGGCACCATGAAACCTGCCAGAATTCCAACCTCTGTCCTAGAAGTTCTGAAATGACCCAAGACCTCTCCATCATTGACCTGGTTCTGCACGCAAGCTGGGTGGTGCAGTTTGTCATGTTGCTTCTTGCCTCGGTATCCATCGCGAGCTGGGCTGCCATCTTCCGAAAATTGTTTGCCCTCAAGCGGGTAAAGGCTCTGAACGAGGATTTCGAGCGCGAATTCTGGTCCGGTACCAGCCTCAATGACCTCTATGCTGCGGCCGTGCAGAATGCGCGCCAGGCGGGCCCGATGGAGCGCATTTTTGCCAATGGCATGCGCGAATACCAGAAACTGCGCGAACGTCGCATTGATGACGTCTCTACCCTGATGGATGGTGCCCGTCGCGCCATGCGTGTGAGTTTCCAACGCGAGATGGACCAGATCGACTCCAGCCTGTCCTTCCTGGCCTCGGTGGGTTCGGTCTCGCCCTATGTAGGATTGTTTGGCACGGTCTGGGGCATCATGCATGCTTTCACCGGTCTGGCCTCCATGACCCAGGTCACCCTGGCCACAGTGGCCCCAGGCATTGCCGAAGCGCTGGTGGCCACTGCAATCGGCCTGTTTGCTGCCATCCCTGCCGTGGTGGCCTACAACCGCTTTGCGCGTGATATCGACCGGGTCGCCATCCGGCAGGAAACCTTCATTGAAGAGTTTTCCAACATCCTGCAGCGCAATATGGGGGCCCAGCCGGCAGGCGGCCGATAAGCAACCGGGAGTACCGCATGCCCACTTTAGTCAGCCGCGGCCGAGGCCGGCGCACCATCAATGAGATCAATATGGTGCCGTTCATCGATGTGATGCTGGTGCTGTTGATCATTTTCATGGTCACTGCCCCCATGATCTCGCCCAGCCTGATTGACCTGCCCAGTGTGGGCAAGGCGGCCAAACAACCCGATCAGGTGATCCAGGTCATCCTGCAGAAAAATGAATCGCTGGAAATCAAGGTCAAGGACAAGACCATCTCGATCGGTCTCAAGGATCTTGTCGAAGCAGTCCGTCAAGCCCAGGGCAAGCCCGATGGCCAGGCTCCGGCAAACTCTGCGGTTGTGATCAGCGCAGACAAAAGCATCAAGTATGAATCGGTAGTGAAGGTCATGGACACCCTGCAGCGCGCAGGCATTCAGCGGGTGGGCCTCTCGGTACAACTGGTCAACTGAGCCCGTCTCCATGTTTGCCACCACCGCAGACCGCACCGAATTTTCACCGCCAGTCCCGCCAGGGCGCTGGCGAGCGATCGTATTGGCGCTGCTGGCCCATGTCCTGTTGCTGGCTGCTCTGACCTGGGGTGTGAACTGGCGCAATGATCGCGATACCCCTGCGGTTGAAGCTGAACTCTGGTCTGCAGTGCCCCAGCAGGCAGCGCCCAAGCTGGTCGATGCGCCAGCGCCGGACCCAACACCGCCAAAGCCTGCACCAGAACCCCCCAAGGTTGACCCCGGCCCTTCAGCAGCAGAGATCGCCCTGGCGCGTGAAAAGGAGCGCAAGCTCAAGGAAAAGCTGGAACAGCAGGAAAGAGAAAAACTTGTCCAGCAAAAACGTGAGCAGGAAAAAAGGCTGGCCGAAGAAAAGCGCAAGAAAGAACTGGAAGCCAAGCGCCAGCAACAGTTGAAAGAGGAGCGTGAAGCCAAGCAGACCGAAGCGTTGAGGCAGGAAAACCTCAAACGCATGGCCGGACTGGCTGGCGCCTCTGGTAGCCCGTCCGCCACAGGCAATGCACTCAAGTCGGCGGGGCCATCGGCCAGCTATGCTGGGCGAATTGTGGCGCGGGTGCGACCCAATATCGTTTTCACCGAAGATATCGCAGGCAATCCAAGCGCTGAAGTGGAAGTGCGCTGTTCGCCTGACGGGACCATTGTGGGCACCCGACTGGTCAAGAGCAGCGGCAACAAATCCTGGGACGAGGCTGTCATCAAGGCGTTGATCAAGACCGAAGTGCTGCCCAGGGATACCGATGGGCGGGTGCCTTCCCCACTGATCATCAGTTTTCGGCCCAGGGACTAAAGCATGGATTGGATGCGAACCTACCTGAACAAGTTTCGCGGCGGCGGAACAACGCTGCCGCCAGTGATCTCGTTTTCGGAAATCTTGTGGTCGGCCATGGGATCTTTTCTTGGCATCCTGGCCGTCTATGAGGCCGGTCTTTACAAGGCCCTGCCGCTGACCGATCACCTGTTTCTGGTGGGCTCATTTGGCGCCAGCGCGATCCTGATTTTCGGTGTCCCCCAGAGTCTCTATTCCCAACCCAGAAATCTTCTGCTGGGTCATGTCCTGTCCGCTTTTGTCGGGGTGAGCTGCTCATTCCTGCTGGACGGCCAGGCAGCACTGGCAGCTGCCCTGGCTGTTTCTCTGGCCCTGGTGCTGATGCACCTGAGCAAATCGCTGCACCCGCCCGGCGGGGCAACTGCGCTGATCGCGGTGATCGGCAGCGACGAGATTCACCAGCTGTCCTACTGGTTTGTGCTGTCCCCGATTCTCAGTGGCGCGCTGATCCTGCTGCTGGTGGCCTTGCTGGTGAACAACCTATCGCCATTGCGGCGCTATCCCGATTATTGGTATTGAATCTGTAGCGGGCTAGGGATGGTGTTCAAAACTCCCGCCATGCGCGTTCGAGTCCAAAAACGGG
>JAFMJA010000265.1 GCA_017853735.1 Burkholderiaceae bacterium
TTCAATTGCTGGATGTTGAATTCAGCCGCCTTGATCTTGCGATGGATGTATTGATGGCTGGGGTTGAAGCGGCGTGTATGACCGGCCATGGCGACCAGCCCTGTCTCTTGCTGGACCCGGATTATTTCGCCAGCATCCTTGCCGCTGTCAGCCATGGGGATTTCGACCTGGACATGCTTGCCTGCCTTCATGCAGGCGATGGTCTGGGCGGCATGCATCTGGGTTGGGGTGCACAAAATGACCGCATCAACCTCCTTGAGTGCCAGCGACTCTGCCAGGTCGGTGGTGACATGCCCAATTCCGTATTTCGAGGCTACTTCCTTGGCCTGTTCCAGGCGGCGGCCCACCAGGGACACCACCTCGACGCCGTCAATATTCCTGATGCCGTCCAGGTGCTTGGTGCCAAATGCACCTGCACCCGCAAGCGCAACTTTGATGGTTTTACTCATGAAGTTCTCCTTATTTGAATCAATGGCCTGCCTGCGCTCAGGCAAGCCCACTCTGGTTGTCCAGAATCAGATGTCCGACTGCGGTGTTGGATGCTGGCACATGGTAGAAACGATGCAATACCTTGGGTTTGGCACCGCCGGCCAGGTCGGCCATGGCGCCACGGGCAATCAGCCACATCACCAGCTCAATGCCTTCCGAGCCGGCTTCACGCACATACTCGATGTGTGGAATATTGGCGGTGGCTTGCGGGTCATCAATCATCTGGTCCATCCAGGCCTTGTCCCACGCCTTGTTGATCAGCCCGGCACGCGGTCCCTGCAACTGATGGCTCATGCCCCCAGTACCCCAGATGTGCACATTCAAGGGCTCGTCATAACTCTGCACCGCCTTGCGGATAGCCTTGCCAAGCTCCAGGCAGCGCCGGCCACTGGGCACCGGATACTGCACCACATTGACCGCAAAAGGAATAACCGGGCAGGGCCACTCGAAATGTTCTGGGCTGGGGCTGCCGCAAATCAGCGACAGCGGCACCGTCAGGCCATGGTCCACATCCATTTTGTTGACGATGGTCAGATCGAAATCCTGCTGGATGACCGACTGCGCGATATGGGAGGCCAATTCCGGATGACCCTTGACCACCGGCACTGGCCGTGGGCCCCAGCCTTCATCGGCTGGCTTGAATTCGGCGGCAGTACCGATGGCGAAGGTGGGGATCATCTCCAGGCTGAAAGCAGTGGCATGGTCATTGAAGACCAGAAATACCACATCCGGCCGGTTGTCCTTCATCCACTGCTTGGAAAATTCGTAGCCCTTGAACAAGGGCTGCCAGTAAGGTTCATGGGTTTTGCCCAGGTCGATCGCCGCGCCAATGGCGGGAACATGGGAGGTGTAGACCGAGGCTGAAATATGTGCCATGAATGAATCCAATCAATCCAGTAACTTGCCCGTGCCGGAGCCCTGTGGCTGTCGATGCGCCTGAGCGTCACCGTCTTCGCCAATGACACGGTTACCCTCAACGCTGCGGCCACCGGCAATCATCATGTCGCGATATTCCAGCTCGGTTTTGCCGGTCATGGAACCTGCCATTTGCTGAAAGCTTTTGCCATGGGTGGCGCCAAGCTTGGCCAGAAAATAAATATTGCCGCCCAGCGAAATACAGCGGTTCAAATCAGCATCCATCACAGCCAGTTTTTGCTCTTCGCTCATCGGCCATTCATCCAGGTAGGCGCGCTGATTTGCCAAAAAACGCTTGCGGTTCTCGGCTCTCATCAAGCTCATGCAGAACTGGTTCAGGTGATAGCCGATGCGCGTCTGATCCATGTCAAACAGCGTGGTGCCGGGGATATCGAGGTAGGGTTTTTCCAGGGACATGTTGGTCAGCAAAGGGTTTATTTTTCACAGGCAAAGCTGCTGGCCGTGTTGATGTCGCCACCTTTGTAACGGGTGACCAAAGGCCACTCACATAGGGGGCGCGAGCGAACTGCGGCCATCGGCAATTCTCGGGAATGCTCATACAAGGTCAGGCCTGCAGGAGCCACGCCACGCTCGATCCAGGCAGTCAGGGCATTGAAGAGGTCGGCCGTAGCAGGTGCGCCCGAGCCCACATGGTCCACCCCGGGCACTGCGTACAGCTTGGCAAATTGCGCCACCCGCTGCGCCCCCAACTGGCGCTGCACCGATTCAAAGTAGGCAATGCCAGCGTAAGGACTTTGGGCGTAGTCTCCCATGTACTCCATCAGAATCAGTTTGCCGCCGGCTTCATGAAACGCCGAAAGGTCAGGATTGGTCGAGTCCATCAAGGCCGACACCTGCTGCACGCGCGCACGATGGTTTTCCATCTTGTAGCTGAACAACTCCTGAACGCTTGCGTTGGGCTTTTGCATGAAGATGTGCTGGATCGCTCCCATGCTGTAGTCCCAGCTGCGCGTGTCGGGCCGAGTGGGCATGGCAGGCGGCGCAGACCCCAGCCACCAGGCTTTCCAGCCGCCCATGGGGCCGTTGACCCCCAGCGTGGGCAAGGCCTCGGCGCTGGGTCCACGGCCCGGGTATTGGGTCACAGCGTGGGCCAGGGCAAATGGATAGTGCATCGGCGCGTGCAAGGTTTTGATGGCCTGGATTTGCGCGGAGTTCAAGCAGTTTGCGCCCTGCCCGGCTTTGCACAACAAACTGGCCGCATCAAATTTGCTGCGACAACCCACCGGGTCGGACACGATGCCGTCCTTTGCGCCATCGAGCAGGTCGCACGCTGCCAGCACGGCATCGTGGACAAGGCGGGTTTGCTCGTCATTCATCCAGCCCTCATTCATGGCTGCCAGTCCGTTAGACATACCAATGTGCATCAGGCCGGTCCAGTTGATCACCGGCACGCGGCTGATCACGCCCTGAAAGTCTCGGGGGTAGCGTTGCGCCATGGTCAGACCCTCACGCCCGCCCTCGGATGAGCCACTGAACACCATGTAGCGCGGCGCACTACCGTAAGTGGTCTGCATCAGGGCCACCGCCACATCTTTTACTTTTTTGTAGGCGGCATGGGCAAAGTTCACAAACGCCTCTTCGTTGGCGGCAAAGGCTTGTAAGGGCACACCGGGTTTGTTTTGGTGACCTGAGTCGGTGCCCACGGTGACAAAGCCCAGTGCCAGAGGTGCAGGTTTGTCAAAGGGCGCGCCCCGTACTAATGAATAGCCATTGATCAATACGCCATTAAAGCCACCACCGCCCAACTGCACTGCCGCGCCAGTCCATTCCTTCGGCAAATTGACCTGAAAGTGAATATTGGGTGCTGCAGGATCTACCGGCCTGATATGGCCCAGCACCTTGCAGTGTTCAGGCGTGGCAGGATTGACCATCGCTTCGGGCATGGGGCCGGTGCCGAGTCGCAACGGTGTAGCGGCTGTCCAGGTGGCAGAGTCCACCACTGCCGCACCGCTTTTCAAGCCCGCGCTGGCGCCAATTCGATCGGCGGGGATACTGACTCCGGCCAGGGCGGCGCAGCTTTGTGGGTTAGTAGCAGCACGCAGGGGTGGCGACAATTGACTGCTAGGGCTGGAGGGGTAGCTGCCACAAGCTGTCAGCATGGCAGCAAGCAGTACACACCACAGAAACCGTAGGCGGAGAAAACAGGCTTTCACAGTCACTCCAGGCAAAGTCGTTGGAAAAATAAAAAAGCAGATGCGGCAAGCAATCAGGCTACTGGCAGTGTGCCAAATTTTCCGCTGTGAAAATCCGTAAATGC
>JAFMJA010000266.1 GCA_017853735.1 Burkholderiaceae bacterium
TATGGCCGCCACTATGGGCTCTGAAACCACGGCCGCCATCATTGGCCAGCAGGGGGTTGTCCGGCGCGACCCCTTCGCCATGTTGCCCTTTACCGGTTATCACATGGGCGACTACTTTGCCCACTGGCTCAATCTGGGCGAGAAAATCGCCCAATTGGGTGGTCGGCTGCCAGCCATATTCACCACCAACTGGTTCCGCAAGGGCTCGGACGGCAAGTTTGTCTGGCCGGGCTATGGCGAGAACATGCGGGTGCTCAAGTGGATGATTGACCGCATCGAGGATGACGCCCAGGGTCGCGAGCACTTCTACGGCCTCAGCCCCGCCTATGAGGAGTTGAATTGGAATGGCCTGGATTTCAGCCCTGAGCAATTCCTTGCGGTCACTTCGTTTGACCGGCAACAATGGGTTGAGGAGCTCAAGCTGCATGATGCGCTGTTTGAGCAGATCGACGCCCGACTGCCCCAGGCCTTGCGCGACACCCGCAAGCGCATGTCGCAGCTGCTCAGCGCCTGAGTAGCCAAGCCCCAAAACAAAAAGCCCCCGCTTGCGGGGGCTTTTTTCATGCGGGGTTGCTCAGCTCTGGGCCCGACTGATCGCAGCCTGCAGATCGGCCATGATGCGCGGATCCTGGGCGGCGATGGCCCAGAGGCGCTCATCGGCACGGCGGCGTGCTAGGCCGCGAGACAACGCGTCCATGTACGAAACAAGCTTGCCGACCAGGCGGCGAACAGGGTTCGCTAGCAGGCCCATCCCGGCAAATCCCACCAGCCACAGCAAGACCCATGCTGCCAGCAAATGGCCATCCGCCCAGGTGTCGATCAACTGATCTGCCACCACTACCAAAGCAGCCACCATAGCCGCGAGCAGCATGGTCGACAGGCCGCGGGCTGTGCTGAAGCTCTTGCCGGCATGGCGCATAGCCTGTACAAAATTTTCCAGCCGCTCCACGCCGGGATGACGGCTTGGGTAATCCATATGGATGAAGTAGCTCATGAAATATCTCCTATGTAAACAAAAAGTCACCAAGCAGGTTGAGAATCCAAACGTCCGGTAGAAGCGATACTAGGGTTATTTCTAATGCGATTCAACTTTATATTTATAATGTTTAATATTCATAATGGTGATGAAAAGCATGGCCATCAACTTTAGAACCCTGGATTTGAACCTGCTGCGGGTGTTTGACCAGGTCATGACTGAGCGAAGCCTGACAAGAGCTGCGAACAAGTTGGCACTTACTCAGCCAGCAGTCAGCAACGCCTTGCGGCGCTTGCGAACCGCTTTGGGGGACGATCTGGTCAAACGAGGCGCGCGTGGAATTGAGCCCACCCCACGCGCCCTGGCCCTTTGGCCATCGGTGCAACAGGCCTTGTTGCAGCTCCAGCAAAGCCTGGTCCCCAGTGAATTTGATCCGGCCCAGTCCAGCACCACTTTTGTCTTGGCCATGGCTGATGCGACGGCCGCCGAACTCATCCCGGGACTGGTGGATGTGATGGACCGCGAGGCCCCTCGGGTGACGATCCGGGTCGTGCCCCTGAGTACCCGCGACCCGCGCCGCATCCTGGATGACGAAAGCACCGACCTGGCGATCGGTTACTTTCCAGCGGTGATCGCCGGGCTGACCGCACAGGCTCAAGCCGGCGAGGCGCTCAGCTTTCAGCATCAACGTCTGTATGAGAGCGACTATGTGTGCGTCATGCGGCGCGACCACCCCTTGGTGAATCAGGAGATGACACTGGAGCGCTTTTGTGCAGCGCGCCACCTGCTAGTGAGCTTTTCTGGCAGGCCTTATGGTTTTATTGATGAGGCGCTGACCTCGCTGGGGCGTCAGCGCCATATTGTGCTCACCGTCAACCAGTTCTTCACCGCCGGGCGGGTGGTGGCCAATTCCGATTTGCTGACCGTATTGCCGCGACACTTCATCAGTGTGACGGGCATCGCCGATCAGCTGGTCTTGCGCGAATTGCCGTTCAAGGCGCCATCGGTCCATGTGGATGCCCTGTGGCATCGCCGAATGCAACACCACAGCGCCCACAGCTGGTTGCGCGGGGTGATCGCTCGCTTGCCGCGAAGCGCATGAAGCGCCCAGAGATGAAGGCGGGCAACCCTAATTTTTTGATGACAATCAAGAAAGCAAGCGCGCCAGTGGATAAACTAGCGGCTGAATCAAAGAGGAGTTCCTGATGAAAATTCTTTTGGCGGTCGATGGCAGCGAGTACACCAAAAAAATGTTGGCCTATCTGACCACGCACAGCGAGCTGTTCAGCAGTGGCAATGACTACACTATTTTTACAGCGCAGCCTGCGCTGCCGCCCCGCGCACGGGCTGCTGTGGGCAAGGAGATAGTCGACAACTACTATTCCGAGGAAGCCGAAAAAATTCTCGCGCCTGTGTCCAAGTTCCTGGTGCGTCATGGCATTCAGGCCAAGAGCCAATGGAAAGTTGGACACGCCGGTGAGCAAATCGCCAAGCTGGCCAGTTCTGGCAAATACGACTTGCTGATGATGGGCTCCCATGGCCACGGCGCTCTGGGCAACCTGGTCATGGGCTCAGTGGCTACGCAGGTGCTAGCGCACTGCAAAGTGCCGGTGCTGCTGGTTCGCTGATATACCAACAAGGTCTTATGAGTGCTTTAGTCCCTTTTCATCTGGCTTTTCCCGTCGCGTCTCTCGCACAGGCGCGCGCCTTTTACGGCGGCTTGCTGGGCTGTCCCGAAGGTCGTTCTTCTGACGAATGGGTTGACTTCAATTTCTACGGCCACCAGATCGTGGCTCATCTTTCGCCAGACGAAGCGGGCCACCGCAATACCAGCGCGGTCGATAGCCACAACGTGCCTGTGCGCCATTTTGGCGCGGTGCTTCCCATGGCAGACTGGCAGACTTTGGCGGACAAGCTGCGCGCAGCGGGAACCAAATTCATCATTGAGCCCTATATCCGCTTTAAGGGTCAGGTGGGCGAGCAGGCCACCATGTTCTTTCTCGACCCCTGCGGCAACGCCCTGGAATTCAAGGCCTTTGCCGATCCTGAGCGGCTATTTGCCAAGTAAACCATCCATAACCGCAAGAGGCCAACTCAGGCGCGCGCATAAGCCATTAGGCTTGAGGCCTTATTTGAGCTAACTTTCAAGGCCATGTCCTCACAACACGCCCCTTCTGCCAGCGCACGTGCGCCCGACTTCTCGGCGCCCGAATTTCGCTCCGCATTGGGAATGTTTGCCACTGGGGTGACCATCGTGACCGCCCGCGCGGCCAACGGCCGACTGGTGGGCATGACGGCCAGCTCTTTCAACTCGGTGTCCATAAACCCGCCCTTGGTGCTGTGGAGCCTGGCGCGTGCTGCCGGCTCGCTGGGGGTGTACAGCGAGGGATCTCACTACGCGATCAATGTCCTTGCTGCCGACCAGATGGAATTGGCCAAGCGCTTTGCCACCAGGGATTCAGACAGGTGGACCGGGGTGGAATATGCCGAGGGTATCGGTGGTGCGCCACTGCTGGCCGGTACAGTGGCCTGCTTTGAGTGCTTCAACCGCAGCCGCTACGAGGAGGGCGATCATGTGATCTTCGTTGGCGAGGTCGAGCGCTGTACCCACCGCGCCGGATCATCCCCGCTGCTCTACCACGGTGGACGCTTCTACGCCGAACACCCGCTGTAAGGCGCCTGACGCCGCTCAGATTTTGC
>JAFMJA010000267.1 GCA_017853735.1 Burkholderiaceae bacterium
CAAGGCCCTGACCCGACAGGAAAAGCCGGTGGTCATTGTGGTCTGGCAAGCATTAACGGTTACCTTACTCAGTCTTCCTCTGGCCCTGCTCGAATGGCAGACACCCAACACCACACAGTGGTTTGGCTTCCTGGTGTGTGGCGTATTGGGCAGCACGGCCCATTACTGCCTGACGCGATCTTTTGGAGTCGCCGATATTTCTGCTACCCAGTCGGTGAAATTTCTGGATCTGGTATGGGCCAGCTTCATGGGCTGGCTGGTCTTTTCAGACCCGCTCAGTCAATCAACCTGGCTGGGTGGCCTGCTGATTCTGGCTTCCACGGTGTGGATCGCCCGCCGGGAAAAGCATTGGGGCAGGATCTAGGCAGTCGCATCACAGTTTAGACAGTCGTTGCAAGGCGGTGCGCAGGGTTTCATCGCGCTTGGCAAAGCAAAATCGGACCACCCTTTGGTCAAAACCATCGCCATAAAACACCGATAGGGGAATGGCAGCCACGCCAATTTCTGCGGTCAGCCATTTGCAAAATTCCACTTCGCTCAGGTCGCTGACTGACGAGATGTCCACACACTGAAAGTAGGTCCCCTCGCCGGGCAGCATCCGAAACCTCGTTGTCTCCAGGCCCTGGCGAAACAGGTCGCGCTTGGCACTGTAAAACGCAGGCAGATCGAGGTAGGGCCTTGGGTCGGCCATATAACTGGCCAGACCATATTGAACCGGAGTATTCACAGTGAATACATTGAACTGGTGGACTTTGCGAAATTCCGCCGTCAAGGCGGCTGGCGCAGCCACGTAGCCCACTTTCCAGCCTGTGACATGGTAGGTTTTGCCAAAGCTGGACACAATAAAGCTGCGGGCTGCAAGGGCAGGAAAACGGATAGCACTTTCATGGGCGCGGCCATCAAAAACCATGTGCTCGTAAACCTCGTCAGAAATCAGGAGCACTTCGGTCGGAGCCAGGATCTCCTGCAACTTCAGCATTTCCTCGCGGGTCCAGACCATGCCACTGGGGTTATGGGGGGAATTGATGATCAGGGCCCTGGTTCTGGGCGTGAGTGCCGCCGAAATCTTGTCGAAATCAGGTCGAAAGCTATGCGGCGTCAGCGGGACCCGAACCACCTTGCCACCAGCCAGTTCGATATTGGGTACATAGCTGTCATAGCAAGGTTCCAGCACAATCACCTCGTCACCCGGATTCACAATGGCCAGAATGATGGTCAGGATCGCCTGGGTGGCTCCCGCCGTGATGGTGATTTCGCTGACCGGGTCATAGCGATGGCCGTAGAGTGATGTCACTTTGTCAGAAACTGCCTGGCGCAATTCGGCAACACCCAGCATCGAGGGGTATTGATTAAGGCCGCCGTGCATGGCCTTGCTAACTGCATCGACCAAGCGCGGGTCGCAATCGAAATCGGGAAAGCCCTGTCCTAAATTGACGGCCCCCTTTTCGCTGGCAAGCGCAGACATGACGGTGAAGATGGTGGTGCCAACATTGGGAAGCCGGCTTTGGATATCGGGAGTATGTTGCTCGGTCATAGGCTTGTGTGCAGCAGCTGCAGGTCTTATCGAAATCAGAAGTGGATTTTGGAATCTCTGGAAAATCAGGTCTTGTGCTGCTCACATCTGGTAGTCGCTGGTCTGGCCACTCATGACCCTGGCTACCAGATCACGGCTCAGGCGTTCACTGAGCAGCTCGGTAAATTGATAGACAAAATTTCGTAAATAGGCACCACGCTTGAAGGCTACCCGGGCCAGATTTTGGCCAAACAGATGACCCAGGGGTCGCACCACCAATTCACCCTCTTTGGCCTGGGTTCCAAGCTCACGCACCGACATTTCAGCAGCAATGCCCAAGCCAACGCCGAGTTTGACATAGGTCTTGATCACATCTGAGTCGATGGCCTCGAGCACAATATTCGGTGACAAGCGGCGCTGGGAGAAGGCTTGGTCGATCCGTCCGCGGCCGGTGAAAGAGGGGTGGTAGGTGATCAGGGGGTGTGCAGCCAGATCTTCAAGGGACAGCCTGTCCTTGTCCGCCAGGGGGTGGCCGGCTGGCAGGACCAGCATATGCTGCCACTCATAACAGGGCAGGGTGACCAGCTCATCGTATTCGGCCAGAGATTCAGTGGCGATGCCGATCTCGGCCACTTCGTCAATCACCATGAGCGCCACCTGCTCGGGGGTTCCCTGATGCAGGCTGAGGTTCACTTTAGGTAACAGGCCGCGCAGTTTGGCCACTGGCTCGGGCAGTACATAGCGCGCCTGGGTATGCGTCGTGGCAATCGACAGGGTGCCACTGTCCTGGGCGCTGTATTCATCGCCCACCCGTTTGAGATTTCCGACCTCGCGCATGATCAACTCGATGCTGCGCAGCACTTGCTGGCCGGGTTCGGTAATTCGTTTGAGCCGCTTGCCATGGCGGGCAAAGATCTCTATGCCGAGCTCCTCTTCGAGCTCAATAATGGCTTTGGAGATCCCGGGCTGGGAGGTATGCAGCACCTTGGCGGCTTCGGTCAAATTCAGCTTATGACGTGCTGCTGCCTGGACAAATCGGAATTGGTGCAGGTTCATAGTGAATATGCCCTAAAAGACCACTCTATTATGCCTTATGGTTCTAATGAGGCCGTTGAAAGTTCAAGTTGACTATCCAGGCTTCCAGGGCCGACCTCGATACCAGGCATGGGTGGCGATGGACAGCATGGGATGGTCAGCTGGACTATCCCCATAGGCATGCAGCTCTACCCAGTTTGGCGGACCCGATCCATGTTCGCGCCAGTTCTGTAAACGCTTGACCTTTTCTTCACCATGACAGTTCGGACTGGCCATGAGGCCAGTGAGTTGGCCATCTATTACTTCCATTTCTGTGCACAACACCGCATCCACACCCAGCACACGTCCCACTTGATGCAGATAAACACTCGGTGAGGCGCTCACGATCACACAGCAATGGCCCTTCTTCTGGTGCTCAATCAGCTGTGCCAAGCCCCAGTCGAGCCACAGCTTGGGGAGTTGCGTCGTGACAAATTCGCTGGCAGCACGATCGACTTCCGAGCTGCTCTGACCGGCAAAACACCGTTTCAAGAGTTGGGCCTTGGCGCGATGATTGCTCTGTAGTCCCAATAAATAGGCCAACAGCCACGGACTGCATAGAAGCAATTTTCCTAAAAAGCGTGGCCAACCCAGGAAATGGACCAGAAATTTCCCCAAGCTGTCGCCCCGGGTGAGGGTTCCATCAAAGTCAAACGCCGCCACAACCCGGGCTGGGTCAGATGTTTGGTTCAGCGGGGGCATCTGACCATTCCACAATAGCGGACACAGAAGGGGCAGCCAGTCATGGGCAGCCATTCGGGGATGGCGTAATAGCGCTGAAAAATTTCGCCCAGCACCCCGTGCCGGTAGGCCTGGTAATTGAAATTCTGTCCCTCGACTGCATGAAAGGTCACGCCATTCTGGATAAAGCTCAAGGCCTTGACGGTATCAAAGTAAGCTTGGTAATAAGAGAGGTCGGGTGGGTCGGAATCAGAAACCAGGATCTGGATGGTCTTTCCCTGGTAACTGGAAAAATCGACCAGCAAATCGTCCTGGCGGGCATGAAACTTGCCCGGTCCAAAAACCGGTACATAGTGTCCCAAGGTATGCCCAAATGCGGCGGCCGA
>JAFMJA010000268.1 GCA_017853735.1 Burkholderiaceae bacterium
TGTCGCCCTCGGCCGCCAGGATATGCGTACAAATGCGGTCCAGGAACCAGCGGTCGTGGCTGATCACCATGACTGAGCCGGCAAATTCGAGCAGGGCATCTTCGAGCGCCCGCAGGGTCTCCACATCCAGATCGTTGGAAGGTTCATCCAGCAGCAGCACATTACCGCCCGAAATCAGGGTCTTGGCCAGGTGCAGCCGACCGCGCTCGCCCCCGGACAGCAGGCCCACTTTCTTCTGCTGGTCGCCCCCGTTGAAATTGAAGCGCCCACAGTAGGCCCGGCTGGGCATCTGGAACTTGCCCACGGTCAGAATATCCAGGCCGCCGGAGACATCCTCCCAGACAGTTTTTTCAGCACTGAGTTCATCGCGCGACTGGTCAACGATTGCCATCTTCACGGTCTGTCCGATCTTGACCTCACCGCTGTCGGGCGCCTCTTTGCCGGCAATCATCTTGAACAAGGTGGATTTGCCCGCTCCGTTGGGGCCGATGATGCCCACGATGGCACCCGGGGGAACTTTGAAGCTCAGGTTTTCGATCAGCAGGCGATCACCAAATGATTTGCTGACATTTTTGAATTCGATCACTTCGTTGCCAAGCCGTTCGGCCACAGGAATAAAAATTTCCTGGGTTTCATTGCGCTTCTGGTATTCGTAGTCGCTCAGCTCCTCAAATCGAGCCAGGCGGGCCTTGCTCTTGGCCTGGCGGCCCTTGGGGTTCTGCCGCGCCCACTCCAGCTCTTTCTTCATGGCCTTGGTGCGGGCGTCCTCACTCTTCTGTTCCTGCTCCAGGCGGGCTTCCTTTTGCTCCAGCCAGCTGGAGTAATTGCCCTTGTAGGGAATGCCATGGCCACGGTCGAGCTCCAAAATCCACTCGGCGGCATTGTCCAGAAAATAGCGGTCGTGGGTGATGGCGACCACCGTGCCAGGAAAGCGCTGCAGAAACTGCTCGAGCCAATCCACCGATTCAGCATCCAGGTGGTTGGTCGGTTCGTCGAGCAACAGCATATCGGGCTTGGACAGCAGCAGGCGGCACAGCGCGACCCGCCGTTTTTCACCGCCCGAGAGGTTCTTGATCACCGCATCCCAGGGAGGCAGGCGCAGGGCATCGGCCGCGATCTCCAGTTGGTGATCCCCGCCATCGCCGGCAGTGGCCAGGATCGCCTCGAGTTTGGCCTGCTCGGCTGCCAGCGCATCGAAATCCGCATCAGGCTCGGCGTAGGCGGCATAGACCTCTTCCAGTCGGGCCTGCGCAGCCTTGGTCTCGCCCATGCCACCCTCGACCGACTGACGCACGGTCTCATCCGGGTCGAGTTGCGGCTCCTGCGGCAGATAGCCGATTTTCAGGCTGGCCATGGGAATGGCCTCACCCTCGAATTCCTTGTCCACCCCGGCCATGATCTTGAGCAAGGTGGATTTGCCCGAGCCATTGAGGCCCAGCACGCCGATCTTGGCGCCGGGAAAAAAGCTCAGGGAGATGTCTTTGAGGATATGACGCTTCGGCGGAACAATCTTGCCGAGGCGATTCATGGAGAAAACGTATTGGGCCATGGCTTGGGGTATTCGCAGGTGCTGGAGATGGAGGTAAAACCAACCTCAAATCCGATCGTATCGACCGGTCAAAGGCAGATTATCGCAGGGGACCTGAACCCGAACCCGCTGGTGGCGGACGGCTACCCGAAGTTGGTGGCAGCTGGGTTGGCGTATTGCCATCGGCCAGACCCTCGGGCAAAGGCTTCTGGGTCAGCGCCTGGATGGACGCAGGCAGCTGGCTTTGGCTCAGCCAAGTCGGCACGTGGGCCAGCGACCACCTGGCCTGACCCACCGCCAGATAGAGGCCGTGCAGCCAACGATGGGTCATGACCCTGGACATCGACAGCTGGCGTTGACCTTCATCCAGCAGAAAAATAAAGCTGCAATTTTCGGGGCCAAAGTTCATGGTCACCCCAGTGCACAGCACATGGGACTCGCGCTGCGTCTGCGCCTGGGTTTCCTTGCCCATCTTGATGGGTAACTTCTGCTCGCCGGGCAAGAGCTCATTGAGGGACAGTTCATGCTCCAAGGCAATGCGGGTGCTTGCATCGGCACCGCCCTGAGCGCCGGCTGTGGTCTGTTCCAACAGTATGAGTCCGTGGCTGAACACCTGCTCAATCAAGCGACGGGTCAGCCACAAACGTGGGCCGTCATCATTGAACGATAGCCAGATACGATCTTCATGTGCGTCGTAGGCCAAAGTGGTGCTGGGCATGGCAACCAGTTTAACGGAGACCAAACGTGCGATAATGCGCACGTCGGTCAGTTCAGTTGGACCGATAACGGCAATCTGCCGCGGTGCCCCTCTTGCAGGCCAGTACCTCCCCTGTATCCATCGGACCTTGACTGAGCAGCTTGTTGATTCAGCAGGTTGTCGTGACCGATGCCCCTAGCGCTCCCCTGGAGCGCCATCCAAATGAACTTTGAAGATTTGAAATTGGCTCCGGCCATACTCAAGGCCGTGCGTGAGCAGGGCTATGAAATACCCACCCCGATTCAGGCCCAGGCCATACCGGTCGTACTGGCTGGCAACGACCTGCTTGGCGGGGCTCAGACCGGCACCGGCAAGACCGCTGCCTTCACCTTGCCCATGCTGCACCGCCTGGCCATGAGCCGCAGCGCACAGAACAAATGGGGCGGCCGTGGCATTCGGGCCCTGGTGCTCACACCCACACGCGAACTGGCTGCTCAGGTGGAAGAGTCTGTGCGCACCTATGGAAAATATCTGCAGCTGTCCTCCACCGTGATTTTTGGCGGAGTTGGCATGAACCCCCAGATTGAGCGGGTGAAGAATGGGATTGATATCCTGGTGGCCACCCCCGGCCGGCTGCTTGATTTGCAACAGCAAGGCCTGATGGACTTGTCCATGGTGCAGATGCTGGTGCTGGACGAAGCTGACCGCATGCTGGACATGGGATTTATCCACGATGTGAAGAAGGTGCTGGCCCTGTTGCCCAAGGAGAAACAGAGCCTATTGTTCTCTGCCACCTTCAGTGACGAAATTACCGCCCTGGCCAATGGCTTGCTGAAGAACCCGCAGAGCGTACAGGTGACTCCGCGCAACTCCACCGTTCAACGCATCACCCAGGCGATCCACCCCGTTGGACGCAGCAAGAAGAAAGCCTTGCTGGCGCACATCATCAGCCAGCACAACTGGAGCCAGGTACTGGTCTTCACCCGTACCAAATTTGGTGCCAATAATGTGGCCGAATACCTGGAAAAGAATGGCATTACTGCCATGGCCCTGCATGGCAACAAAAGTCAGGGTGCCCGCACCCAGGCCTTGGCCGGGTTCAAGAGCGGCGAGATTCGCGCTTTGGTGGCCACCGACATCGCCGCTCGCGGCATCGACATCGATGACCTTCCCCATGTGGTGAATTATGAAATCCCCAATGTGCCGGAGGATTATGTGCACCGTATTGGCCGCACCGGCCGCGCTGGACGCGAAGGTCAGGCGATCAATCTGGTGTGCCTGGACGAGGAAGGCTTCATGGCCGAAATTGAACGCTTCACCAAGCAAAGCATCCCGGTGGTGCAGGTGGAAGGTTTTGGTCCGGAGCCTGATGAACAAGCGCAGCCGATTGCCATGGGTCGCCAGACCATCTGGGGCGGCGCGGGCAGA
>JAFMJA010000034.1 GCA_017853735.1 Burkholderiaceae bacterium
CCCTATGTGAGCAGCGCCGCCTACCTGCAGCGCATGGGCGACCACTGCAAGGGCTGCGCCTACGACCCCAAAGCCCGTATTGGCGAGAAGGCCTGCCCCTTCAACGCCCTGTACTGGAATTTCTTCGACCGCCACCGCAGCCACTTTCAGGGTAACCCCAGACTGGGCGTGGTCTACCATCAGCTCGCGCGCATGGACGCGCCAACCCTGACAGCATTGCAAGAACAAGCTGCGCTCCACCTGAGCCGGCTCGACAGCCTGTAACCTTGAACCGGAGGACTTATGCAACGCAACGCCCTATTCACCCGCTGGCTGTTTGGTATGAGCTGGCTACTGAGCTGCTCAGTGGTCAGCGCTGCTGAGCCCACGCAGGCCTGCCCGCCCCTGCTCAAACACACCTTGCTGCGCCTGCAAGATGAAAAGCCGCAGTCACTTTGCCAGTACTCGGGCAAAGTGATCCTGGCGGTCAACACCGCCAGCTTTTGCGGCTTCACCCGCCAATACAAAGGGCTGGAAGATCTGCACCAGAAATACCAGGGCCGCGGCCTGGTGGTGCTGGGCTTTCCCTCCAACGACTTCAACCAGGAAAAAAGCAGCAACAAGGAAATTGCCGATTTCTGCGAGAACACTTTTGGCGTGAAGTTCCCCATGTTTGCCGCTTCCAGCGTGAAGGGCCCGCAAGCCAATGTGTTTTTCCGCGACCTGATCGCCCAGGGCGCCACCCCGCCGCGCTGGAATTTCTACAAATACCTGATTGGCCGCGACGGCAAGCTGATCGACAGCTACAGCAGCATGACCGAGCCCGACAGCCGCAGCTTTACCGCTGTGGTGGAAAAAGCGCTGGCCGCTCGCCCTTGAGGCGTGAAGGCTCGAAGACTTTGAGCAGATAGAGCCCCAAGCCAGGGCTGCATCCTGGCTGGTTCAAGGGCTGGGGTAGAGCTTGTAGTCCAGCATCTGGCCCTGGGCATTCACCCGCGCCAGCACCATGTCGCCCGAGCCGATGTTCTGCCCCATGAACTCCAGAATGTTCACATGGTGGGTCACCAGGATCAGCGCGCGCTCGCCTTTGGTCTTGAGCGCCTGGGCAATAAAGGCCTGCATCTGACGGTTTTGCGCCGGTGCCTTGGCCGGGGTGTCGAAAAATGAGGCCAGGCTGGGCTCAACCACCGGCTTGCCCAGGTTCAGCCGCTCAGCGGTCTGCTGGCAGCGGCACCAGATGCTGGTGAACACCTGCGCCTGCCGCACCCCCTGCGCCTGCAGCCACTGGCCAATGCGCTGCGCCTGCGCCTTGCCACCCGCATCCAGGGTGCGCTGCGTTTCACAGCGCGCCAGCGAATAGCCAGCCGGGTCGCCCACGCCGGGCGCGTAGGCATGACGCATCAGCAGCACATGGTTGCCAGTGACCAGCTTGTCGGCCAGTTCGCTGGCCTGCGCACCGCCAGCACACAGCAAGCAGGCCAGCAGTCCGCATAAAAAGCGACGATTCATAAGTCTTGACCTTTGCGTTGCAGTGCGCGGCGCCGCACCCAGCGTTGCAGCTGCGGGCGCCAGCGCAAAAACCATACGTAGCCCCAGTCCATCATCCGCACCACACCGGGCAAGCGGGTGATCGTGGCCACATGACGCCAGCCGGGCAGCTGCCGCCACAAATGCACAAAGGCCGCCGCCCCCACCAGCAGGGTGCCATCGGCCATCTGCACATGAAAGCGCTGCATCAGGCGCTCGCGGCTGGCCCCTTCAGGCAACACAGTGTCCTGCGCCGAGACATCCAGCCACTGCACCGCCGCCAAGGGCTTGAGCTGCTGGTACAGGCTGATTTCTTTCAAGCACAGCGGGCAGGAGCCGTCGTACAACACGGTGGTGCAGGGCAAGGGCTGATCGGCAGGCATGGCAGCATGTTAGCCCATGCCCTGGCTCTTGCCCCCAGCCAGGAGATGAGCAAGAGGCGCTCAGAAGGCGCTCAGGAGGCGTGTAAGCTTCGGGGGCGCACCTTAAGATTCGCTTTCCCAGAAAACCTGCCCGCTTTCGGCTTTTATTTTTTCCTTGACTGACCATGCGCCTGCCCACCCTTGCACTCTTCACTGGCGACCCCGCCGGTATCGGCCCTGAACTGGTGGAAAAACTGTTGCAGGAGGGTGGCTGGCGCGAGCAGGCGCAGGTGCGTCTGATCGCGCAACAGGGTGCGCTCAATGCCCCGGCCGATGTGCCCTGGCATGACTGGGCGGGCCTGAAGGCGGCGCCATTTACCCGCAGCCAGGCCCAGGCCCCCAACGGTCAATTCATGTTGCAAGGCCTGGCCGAAGGCCTGCGCCTGCTGCAATCGGGCCAGGCCCAGGCCTTTTGCTTTGCGCCGCTGAACAAGACAGCCCTGCGCCTGGGCGGCATGCAAGAGGAAGATGAGTTGCGCTGGTTTGCCCAGTTTCTCAACTACCACGGTGTGTGTGGCGAGCTCAATGTGCTGCACCGGTTGTGGACCTCGCGTGTCACCTCGCATGTAGCCTTGCGCGAGGTGGCTGAGCTGCTCAGCCCGGACAAGGTGGTCGATGCCATCCGCATGATCACCGACTCGCTCAAGCAATCTGGCGTGAGCCATCCGCGCATTGCGGTGTGCGGGCTCAACCCGCACAACGGCGACAACGGCAACTATGGCGACGAGGAAGGCCGCATCATTGCCCCGGGCGTCGCCCAGGCGGCCCGCCTGGGTTACCCGGCCGATGGGCCCTTTCCCTCCGACACCGCCTTTGTGCGCGCAGTGCGCGAGACCGACGGCTACGATGGCGTGGTCACCATGTACCACGACCAGGGCCAGATCGCCATGAAACTGATGGGCTTCGAACAGGGCGTCACCGTCCATGGCGGCCTGCCCTATGCCATCACCACCCCAGCGCATGGCACCGCCTATGACATCGCTGGAAAAAACCTGGCTAACCCCCAGGCCATGCGCAACGCTTTTGCGCTCGCCGCCCGCATGGGCGCCACTGCCCGCCCCAAGCATTAAACCCTCAGGAGAAACCGATGCGTCGCAACCTTGTCCTAACCAGCCTGCTGTCCTGCCTCATGGCCTGCCTTGCGCTGCTGCCACCATTGGCCACGGCCCAGGCCTTTCCCAGCAAACCGGTGCGCATCATGGTGGGCGCCAACGCCGGAGGCGGCACCGACATCATCGCGCGCATGCTGGCCGAAAAAATGGCCGAGGGCCTCAAGGGCAGCTTTGTGGTGGAAAACCGGCCCGGTGCCTCCAACACCATTGCCGCAGACCTCACTGCCAAAGCCGCCCCCGATGGCCATACCCTGCTGGTGGCCACCAACACCGGCCAGGCGATTGCGCCGCATCTGATCCGTCTCAGCTTTGATCCGCTCAAGGACCTGACCCCGGTGGGCCTGGTGGTCACCGTGCCCAATGTGCTGATTGTGGGCAGCCAGGTGCCAGTGAATTCGGTAGCGGAGTTGGTCGCAGCCATGAAGGCCAAGCCCGGCGACTTCAAGTACGCCTCCTCTGGCATTGGCAGCACCCAGCACATCGCTGGCGAGGGCTTTGATCTGGCCGCCGGCACCAAAAGCCTGCATATTCCCTACAAAGGCTCCAGCCAGGCGCATCTGGACATCATCGGCGGCAATGTGCAGATGATGTTCGATACCACCTCCTCGGCCATGGGCAACATCAAGTCGGGCAAATTCAAACCCTTGGCGGTGATGTCAGCCAAGCGCAGCAGCGAGCTGCCCCAGGTGCCCACCCTGGCAGAGGCGGGCGTGCCCGGCTTTGAGATGAGCACCTGGTACGGCATGTTCGTCACCGCCGGCACCCCGGCAGAGACAGTGCGCAAGCTGCAAGCCGAGTTGCAGCGCGTGCTCGGTCTGCCCGATGTGCAAGCCCGTCTCAAGGGCCTGGGTGGCGAGCCCGGCGCCATCAGCCCGGAAGAATTTGCCAAGTTCAATCAGCGCGAATTCGAGGGTTTTGGTGCCCTGATCAAACGGGCCAATATCAAGCTGCAGTAGATTGAGCTGTCCACCACCGCCCCCTTCTGGGCGGGTGGGCTGGGTGGGCCAGCTGCAAGAAGCTGCGGCTGCGCTGCGGCAGGTAGCGGCCCGCCGCGCGTGGCTCAAGGGGTGGCAAAGGTGACCACATGGTCCATCTCCAGGCGAATGCCAATGTGTTCGCCCAGCTCATGGTTGTGGTGGCTGGGCACCCAGGCCAGCACCTGCAGGCCGGCCTCCAGCTCCAGGGTGTAGAGAAAATCCGCCCCCTGAAAATCCTTGCGCACAATGCGCGCGCGCACGCTGGAGGCGGGGTCGTAGACCACATCGTCCGCACGCACCAGCACCTCGCACTGCCCCGCCGGGTAGGCATCGGGCAAGGGGCACTCCTGCGGGTCGGACAAGGCCCCCACCGGCGTCTGCACCCGCAGCTGGCCATCGTTCGTGGTGAGAACCGCGGGCACCCAGACACCGCGCCCGACAAACTCGGCCACAAAGCGGCTGCCCGGGCGGTGGTAGGTGACGTAGGGTGTGTCCCACTGATGCAAGTGGCCGCTCTGCATCACGCCCACCATGTCGGCCATGGCAAAGGCCTCATGCTGATCATGGGTCACCATCAGTGCGGTGGTGTGGGCGCGCTTGAGGATCTGGCGCACATCGTCGGCCAGGCGTTGGCGAAGCTCCACATCCAGATTGGAAAAAGGCTCATCCAGCAGCAACAGATCTGGCTGCGGTGCCAACGCGCGCGCCAGCGCCACCCGCTGCTGCTGCCCGCCCGAGAGCGCGTGCGGGTAAGTCTGCGCCACTGAGCTCAGGTCCACCAGCTCCAGCACTTGCGCCACCCGTTGGTCGCGCTGCGCCGCGGGCAGGGCCTGCAAGCCATAAGCCACGTTCTGCGCCACGGTCAGGTGCGGAAACAGCGCATAGTCCTGAAACACCATGCCCACCCGCCGCTGTTGCGGCGGCAATGACAGTTCGGGTGTGGCCACCACCCGCTCAGCCAGCCGGATCTGCCCCTGCGACACCCCTTCCAGCCCGGCAATTGCGCGCAGCAAGGTGGTTTTGCCGCAGCCCGAAGGTCCCAGCAGCACCCCGATCTCGCCCGGCATCAGCCCCAGGGACACCGATGCCACGGCCGGCGTGTCCTGTCCCGCATAGCGGACCGACAGATTTTGAATTTCAAGGTACATGCAGGAATTCTGACAGAGCCGGCGCCAGGCCCACCAAAGGCATGCCGGGCGTTGTCCCTACAATTTGCCGGCCATGACCGAACACCGTCTGTCCCGTAACAACGTTTTGCTGGGTACTGCCCTGACTGCAGGTCTGGTGTTGTTGACCGCGCTCTTGGCCTGGCCCAGCCTGTCGATCTGGGGCGCCTGGCTCGGGGTGGACGCGCAACAGGCCAACCTGATCGGTCACATGGCCTCTACTGTGCTGCCCGACTATGCCTGGACCTCGCTCTGGCTGTGTCTGGGTGTGGGTGTGCTGGTGGCGCTGCTGGGCTCAGCCACCGCGGTGCTGGTGTGCCTGTTCAACTTTCCCGGCCGGGCCTGGCTGGAATGGGCCTTGCTGCTGCCCATGGCCATGCCCGCTTATGTAGTGGCCTATGCCTACACCGATTTCCTGCAGTACAGCGGCCCCCTGCAAACAGGGCTGCGCCAGATCGGCGGCTGGCAAGGTGCCCTGTGGCCCGACATCCGCAGCCTGTGGGGCGCCATTCTGGTGTTCACCTTCACGCTCTACCCCTATGTCTACCTGCTGGTGAAAACCGCCTTGCGCGAGCAGGCCAGCCGCCCGATCGAGGCCGCCCGCCTGCTGGGCGCCTCCAAGGCGCGCCAGATCACAACCATTGCACTGCCCATGGCGCGCCCGGCCATTGCCGCCGGTGTGGCCCTGGCCCTGATGGAAACCCTGGCCGACTACGGCGTGTCGAGCTACTTTGGCGTGCAGAGCTTCACCGCCGGCATCTACAAGGCCTGGCTGTCGATGGACGCGCCCTGGGTGGCCGGCCAGCTGGCCTCGGTGCTGCTGGTGGTGGTGCTGCTCTTGCTGCAGATGGAAAAGCGCGCGCAAAGCAAACAGCGCTTTTACAGCCAGCGTAGCGTGGATCGGCTGGCAGATGCCCAGCGCCCAGACCAAGCCCCGCACGGGCGCGGCTGGGGCCTGCTGGCCCTGGGCACCTTGCCGGTCTTGCTGGGCTTTGTCTTGCCCAGCGCGATCTTGCTGTGGCGCTGGCTCAGCGACCCGCAAGCGGCCTCCTGGCAGCTCTACCTGCAGTGGGGCTGGAACAGCCTGCGCCTGGCTGGCATCACCGCCGGCCTGGCGGTGGCCCTGGCCCTGCTGATTGGCGCGCGCCACCGCCTGTTGCCCACAGTGCTGAGCCGCTGGATGACCCGCATCATTCACCTGGGCTATGCCATTCCGGGGGCAGTGGTGGTGGTGGGCATCCTGCTGCCTCTTTCGCTCACCCAGGCCGTGGCCTCCCTGCAACCCCTGACCGCCCTGCTCACCACCACCGGTGTGGCGCTGGTCTGGGCCTACCTGGTACGCTTTACCGCCGTGGCGCTGCAATCGGTGGAGAGCGGCTACGCGCGCATACCGGGCTCGCTGGACGAAGCCTCGCGCACCCTGGGCGTGCAGGGCTGGAGCTTGTGGAGCCAAATTCACCTGCCCCTGCTGCGGCCCAGCGCGGTGGCCGCCCTGCTGCTGGTGTTTGTCGATGTCATGAAAGAGCTGCCCGCCACCCTGGTGCTGCGCCCCTTCAACAGTGACACCCTGGCGGTGGTGGCCTACCAGCTGGCGCGCGACGAACGGCTGGGCGAAGCCGCTGTGCCCTCGCTGGCCCTGGTCGCCTTTGGGCTGATCCCGGTGCTGCTGCTGAACTGGCAACAACGCCGCCGTCATTGAGTCTGGCCAGGGCGCTGCGACCACAACCACCCAACTGCGAGTGCGATTGATAGTGATTCTCATTTAGTTGTATACTGCGTGCACGCTTTAGCAACTGAATGCCCCATGTCCCGCTCGTTCTTTCGCACCCTGATCGCCACCAGCCTGGCCGCCTGCACTGTCGGCCTGACGCTGGCGCAGGAAATCAACATTTATTCAGCCCGCCACTACCCGACCGACGAGGCCCTCTACGCCGACTTCACCAAAGCCACCGGCATCAGGATCAACCGGGTCGATGCCGATGACGCCGGCATCCTGGCGCGCCTGCGCGCCGAGGGCGCGGCCTCGCCGGCCGATGTGATCCTGCTGGTGGATGCCTCGCGCCTGTGGCGCGCCGAGGAAAGCGGGCTGTTCCAGCCAATACGCTCAGCCACGCTGGAGAACGCCATCCCCGAGCACTTGCGCGCCAAGCCCAATGCCAACGGCGCCAGCGCCTGGTTTGGCCTGTCCACCCGCGCCCGGCTGATCGTCTACAACAAGAGCATGTTTCAAAAGAAGGAGCTGGCCAATTACGAGGACCTGGCCAACCCCCGCTTCAAGGGCCAGCTGTGCACCCGCTCGGGCGCCCACCCCTACAACCTGAGCCTGTTTGGCGCGATGGCCGAGCACCTGGGAGAAGCCAAAGCCGAACAATGGCTGCAAGGTCTGGTGAAAAACATGGCACGCCCCCCCAAGGGCGGTGATACCGACCAGATCAAGGCGGTGGCCTCTGGCGAATGCGGCGTGGCCATCAGCAACAGCTACTACCTGGCACGGCTGATGCGCTCCGCCAACCCGGCCGACAAAGCGGTGATGGACAAAGTGGGCGTGGTCTTTCCCAACCAGGCCAGCTGGGGCACCCACATGAACATTGCCGGCGGCGCCGTGGCCCGCCACAGCAAAAACAGCGCGCACGCCATCCGGTTCCTCGAGTACCTGGCCAGCCCCACCGCGCAAAACCATTTTGCCAATGGCAATAACGAGTGGCCAGCCGCCAAGGGCATGCGCTTTGACAACGCCGCGCTCCAGGCCATGAGCGATGGCTCCTTCAAGAGCGAGCTGCTGCCGATCAGCGCAGTGGGCAAAAACCAGGTCAAGGTGCAGCAGATGCTGGACCGGGTGGGCTACAAGTAAGCCAGCGGCGCGCGCTTAGGCGGGCTCAGGCGCGCTGTGGTGCCGTCTTGGGCAGAAAGCTCACCACCAGGAGGGTGGTGAGCGAAGTGGCCAGCATCACCCAGATCAGGGTGGCAAAGCCGGCGGCCTTCACAATCGGGCCGATCAGCCACACCGCCAGCGAGCTCGCGCCCAGCACCACGGTCAGACGCATGCCCGAGACGCGCGAGCGCATCGAGTCGTCCACATAGCGCACGATCATGGCGTCGGTAAAGGGAACCGCGCCAAACACAGCCGCCATAAACAGCAGCTGCGCCAGATAAAACAGCCAGCCCTCAAACTGGTTGGCCAGCAGCAGGCCCAGGCATTGCACCGCGATCACCGAGGCGTAAAGGGTTTTCAGCGCCACCTTGTCCAGCAGGTGCCCCACCAGCAGCTGGGTCAGCGAGGCAAGCACATACACCAGCGCCAGGGCCAGGCCAATCTGCGCCGGGTCTTGCGAAATCTGGCTCAGCTTGCTGGCCAGCAGCTCGTAGTTGCCATTGGTGGAAACATTGAACACCACGCTGCCACAGGTGGCCGCCACCGTCATCACCAGCAGCAGCTTGGCCAGGCTCATGCCCTGGGCCGAGCCCGCGGCCGCTTTTTTCTTGGCCGGTGCCAGCGCCTCACGCGGCGCATAGCGGGCAAACAACAGCGCGCACAGCAGGCTGACCAGTCCAGGAATCACAAACGCCATGCGCCAGCCAAAATACTTCACCAGCAGCCCGGTGATGGCCGCCGCCAGCGCCAGCCCCAGGTTGCCTGCCAGGCCATTGACGCCAATGGTCCAGCCCGGGCGCGCCGCGCCTTGCACCAGCATGGGAATGCCCACCGGGTGGTAGATCGAGGCGGCACAGCCCAGCAGCGCCAGCGCCAGCCCCAGCTGCAGCGGGGTCTGGGTAGCGGCCACGCCCATGGCGGCCAGCCCGATCGCCACAAAAAACACAATCATCATCTGGCGCCGCCCCCACAGATCGCCCAGGCGCCCGGCCGGCAGTGAGCCCAGGCCAAAGAATAAAAACGCCGCCACGCTGTAGGGCATCAGGTCTTCCCAGCGGCCCACGCCAAAGTCCAGCGCGATCGAGGTGACCGCGGTGGCAAAAATCAGCAAAAACATGTGGTCCAGCGCGTGGCCCAGGTTGAGCAGCAGGGTGGTGGCTTTGTTGTGCATGGCGCCAACTATAGCGTCTGGCTTCTACATTCCAGCGTCTGGCGCAAATCGCCGGGTAGCTGGCGTCGGCTTCATGCCATACTGAGCGCACCCTCCTCATGCCAGAACACGCTGCCTTGAAAGACAACGTCTACCCCGCCGCACAGCCCTACGGCCCCACCCCGGCTGAACCGGCTGCCCTCTCAGCCCATGTCAGGCCTTGGGTCATGCTGGGCGCGCTCTTGCTATTTTTTCTGTTTGCCTATGTCTGCGCCCAATGGGTGATGCGCACTGAGCTGCAAAAGATTGTTGTCGCCAAGGAAAGCGCCATGCTTGGCTTGATGGCTGATGACGAAATCACGGTTCAACGGCTTAGCACTTTGGCCAAAAACGAAGCCTTGTTTGTAGCGGCCACACCGCCCATTCAGGGCATAGGCCGCGCCCTGGCAGCCGGCGGGCGTGACCCGCTGGATGGCACCACCCAGCAGGTCTGGCTGCAAAGGCTGGCAGCCATTGCCCAGGCCTACGTGACCGCCCGCCCCGAGCTGTTTCAGGTGCGACTGATTGGCCTGGCTGATCAAGGGCGTGAGCTGATGCGGGTGGAGCAAAACCAGGCAGGCCAGGTGCGTGTGGTGCCCCCCAATGAGCTGCAACAAAAAGGCGCGTATGGCTATTTCAAGCAAGCCCTGGGCCTTGCGCCTGGCCAGGTAGCCCTGTCACCCCTTGACCTGAATGTGGAGAACGGCCAGATTGAAATGCCGCCTCGGCCCACCCTGCGCGCCAGTGTTGCGGTGCGCAACGCGAGCAACCAGGTGTTTGGTGTGGTGGTAGTCAACACCCACGCTGCGCCCCTGCTGAGCAATATCTCTTCCACCAGCCTCGCGGGCGCGGTGCACTGGGTTAGCAATGCGCAGGGCCACTACCTTGTGCACCCTCAGGTCGAGCAGTCGTTTGCCTACCTGCTGCGGCCACAAACCGCCAAGACCTTCGGACAGGAATTTACCCTGCGGCCAGACGGGCTGGCGGAGTTGGGCCTGGTGGCACAAGCGGGCACTCAAGTCATGCGCGGGCCCGGCGGGCAAGAATGGCTGATGCGCTCGAGCACGCTGCTGCCCGCCCAGGCTGACGGCCAGGGCGGCCTGGTACTGCACTCGGGCATCCCGATCAAGTTGCTGCAAGTCCTGGCCTGGCAGGATGGCCGCGCCCAGCTCCTGCTGCTCTGGTTTGAGGGTGGCATTGTCATTGGGCTACTGACCTTCATGCTGCTGCACTGGCGGGCACGCACAGGGCTGCGCTCCCTACGGGGGGCTGGGTTGTCAGAAGAGGGCGCAGCCCCCAAACCGGCGATTGCCCTGCCTCTGCTGGGCAAGCAGCTTGCGCTGCCCATCACTGGCAACGGGCTTTTGATCGCGCTTTCCTGGGGTGTGCTGCTGCCCTGGGCCTGGTGGGCCCTGCTCATATTTGTGCCAAGCACCGATTCCATTAGCTTTCCCTTCATTCTCGGGCTGCTGCCAGTGCTGCTGGCTTCTTGGGCGGGGGGCCTGGCAGCAGGCTTGGTGGCCACCGGGATATCAGTTGTGCTGGGCTTTGACCTGGCTACGCCCAGCACGCCCCCACTCGATTGGCGTGGCGCTAGCCTGGAGGTCTTCGTGGCGGCAGGCATCACCATGGTGCTGGGGCTGTTGATTACCTTCACCCAGGAATCCGTACGCCGCCAGGGCTGGCGGCTGACCCAAGCCAACAGCCGCCTGGCGCGCACCGTTGAGGCGACCCAGCTGGGGTTTTGGGAGTATGAGCTGACCAACGGCCGGGTCAGCTGGTCCCCCGAGGTACTGGCGTTTCGTGGCCTTCGCGAGGGCGAGTTTGACGGCACCCTGGCCGCCGCCGTGCAATACACCCACCCCGAGGACCGCGAGCGCTTTGCCGCCACCGCGCGCGACGCGCGCCCGAACGAGCCCTACGCCATCGAGTTTCGCGTGCTGCGGCCCGACGGCCAGATCCGCTGGCTGGAAGCGCGCGGCGTGCTCGAGGCCAACGCCAGCGGCCAGCCGCTGCGCTTTGTCGGCACCGAGGTCGACATTACCGAGCGCAAACTGGCCGAGGCGGCGCTGCGCGAGAGTAATGCACGCTTTGAGGCCTTGTTCAGCCAGCTGCCGGACAGTTGTTTGATGATCTCGCTCGACAATTTCACGGTTGCGGACTGCAACCGCGCCGCAGAGCGGCTCTTCGGCGGCAGCCATGCGGACCTGGTGGGCAGGTCATTGGTGGAGCTCTCCGCCTCCACCCAGTCTGGTGGCGTAGACCTGGCAGAAGCGGCCCAGCGGGTGGTGCATCAAACACAAGCGGAGGGTTTGCTGACGTTTGAGTGGGTACACCGCCGCTTGGATGGCGAAACTTTTATTGCGCAAGTCAGCGGGCAGCTGATCGAGCTTGGACAAAAACCGTTCTTTATCGGCGTGCAACGCGACGTGACGCCTCTGCGCAAGGCCGAGGCGGCGCTGCGCGAGAGCGAGGAGAAATTTCGCACGGCCTTTGCCGAGGCGGCCATCGGCTTTGTGCTCGGCGATGCCCGGAGTGGGGAGATTGTCAGCGTGAATACCAAGCTCTGCGCACTCCTGGGCTACACCGAGGCCGAGCTGCTCGGTCGCCACTTCATGGACTTTGTTCATCCCGACGACGCCATGGAACAGGCGGCACTGGTCCGCCAGCTGCGGGCGGGAGAAATCGCCTCGTTCGTCGTCGAGAACCGCTATCTGCACCGGGACGGCCACCCGGTCTGGGCGCGCAAGAGTGTGGCCGCCATCCGTGACCATGCCGGCTCGGTGCGCTGGATCTCAGCCTTGTCGGAGGACATCACCGAGCGCAAGGCGGCCACGGAGAAGCTGGCCAGTGAGCAGGCACGGCTGCAAGCGGTCATCGATGCCAACCCTGCCGTGATCTATGCATGCCGGGTGGATGGAGATTGGCCGGCGACGTTTATCTCTGCGAACGTGACCCAGCAATTCGGCTACTCGCCGCAGGAATGCCTGCACCCCGGCTGGTGGGTGAGCAGCCTGCATCCCGAAGATCGAGACCGTATCCTCGCCGGTGTGGCGGCACTGCTGGAGAAAGGCCACCATGTTCATGAATATCGGATGGCGACCAAGGCGGGCGATTGGCGCTGGGTGCATGACGAGTTGGTCCTGACGCGCGACGCGCAAGACAAGCCCCTCAGCGCCACGGGCGCAATCCTCGACATCACCGAGCGCAAGGCGGCCGAGGCGGCGCTATGGGAAAGCCGCAGGCAGTTGCGCTTTTTGGCGGACCATGCCCCTGTTCGCATTGCTCACTTTGATGATCAGCTACGTTACCGTTTTGTCAACCAACCTTATGCACTTTTCTTTGGCCATACCCCATCCTAAATTCTGCGCATGCACCCACGCGAGGTACTGGGAGAAACTGCCTTTCTTACGACCGAACCCAAGATGAAGCAAGCACTGGCAGGTGAGGCGGTGGAGTTTGAACTTTTTTTACCCGACACCTCCCTAGGGCCAAGTTTTGTGCTGGTCAGGTACCAACCCGAGCGGGATGAAAGCGATAAAGTCGTCGGCTTTATTTCAGCGAGCGTCGACATGAACGAACGCAAACAGGCCGAGGCTAGGCTGCAGCAGCTGCTGGCCGAGCGCACCACCCTGCTCGACGAGGTGCACCACCGGGTGAAGAACAACCTGCAGGTGGTCAGCAGCCTCTTGATGCTGCAACAGGGCAGCACCCAGAACCAGGAAGCCGCCGAGCAGTTGCAGCTCAGCCGCGATCGGGTGGCCGCGATTGCCCAGGTGCATGAGCAGCTCTACCGCACGCAAAATTTTGTGCAGGTGGACTTTGGCGATTACTTGCACGAGCTGCTGGCAGGGCTGGCCCGCTCCAGCTCGGCCAGCGAGAAAAACATTCAGCTGCAGGTGCTAGGTGGAAAAGTAGTGCTCACCCTTGGCGAGGCGGTTCCCTGCGCGCTGCTGGTCAATGAGCTGGTGAGCAATGCCTTGAAGCACGCCTTTCCCGCCGGGCGCAGCGGTCGGGTGTGGGTGGAGCTGGCGCTGGGCGAGGACGGCAGCCGCACTGTGTGGGTGGGCGATGATGGAGTGGGCTTGGCGCCCAATGCGGATGCCGCCGCGCCTCTGGGGCAGGAGCAAGGGCTGGGGCTGACCCTGGTACGCCGGCTCAGTGCCCAGCTACAGGGTACTTTCGAGCGCCAAGTCACCGAGGTGGGCACGCTGTGGTGCCTGCGCCTAGGACGTATGATGGAACAGGTTAATTCGGTATCCCTATGAAAAAAACAATCCTGTTGGTTGAAGACGAGGCGGTCACTGCATTGGGGCTGGAAAAACTGCTGCTTGGCTGGGGCTTCGATGTGTTAGGCCCGTGTCTGTCTGGCGAGATAGCACTGGGCATGACCGAGTACCAGCGCCCTGACCTGGCGCTGGTGGATGTGCGCCTTGCCAGCATGATGAGTGGCCTCTATCTGGCCATGCGGCTGCGTGAGAAATATGGCGTGAGCACGGTGTTTCTTACCGGGCAGAACACCGAGGAAGTGCGCCAGGTTGCCAGGCGGGCTCAGGCCGTGGCCTTTCTGGTCAAGCCCGTTGCCGACCAGGATTTGCGCAAGACCATTGAGTCCGCGCTAGAGACGCATCCCCGGTTTGACCCGGGCCCGGCGCTGGATTAGCGAGTTTGCGCCGCGGCGGCAGGCGATTACGGCCAGCCTGCGCCCATCTCCCATCCCTCCCTCCTGCGATTGACAGGGACTGGACCCCACTTCACAATGCCTTGCGGTTATTTGTGCAAATATAAAAGTGCCTCAGGCGCCAGCAGGGGAAAAACAAATCATGAGTCAGGCTTTGGCGCCCCCTTGGCGCAAGACCTTCTGGGGCACTGCACGCTCGGTGCTGCTGGTTGCGGGCTCTTACATCACCTTTGCCGAGCTGGGCTTTTTGTTTGCCTTGCCTCCAGGCAATGTCACTGCGGTCTGGGTGCCTTCGGGCATTGCGCTGGCCGCCATGGTGGCCCTACCCCGCTTGGGCGCGCTGGGCATCTGGCTGGGCTCTTTCGTGGCCAACCTGCTCAGCCTGGGCAGTGCGGAGGCTGCGCCCCTGGTTTGCGCGGCCATTGCCACCGGCTCGACCCTGCAGGGTGCCCTGGCCGCGACCCTGCTGCGCCGGTATGTGCTGGCGGGCGCTGTCGGGCAGGAGCCTGACATGGCGCCGAGCCAGGCGGCGCGCCGCGCAGCCCTGATCCTGATGCCCGCCTCGCTGCTGGCGGCCCTGTTGGGGGTGGGCGCGCTGGTGCTCGCTGGTTTGGCCCCAGGCGCCAATGCGGCAGAGCTGTTTGTCACCTGGTGGCTGGGCGACCTGGCCGGCATGCTGCTGGTGGGCATGCCGTTGCTGGCTTTTCGTGCCCTGATGGCACCAGCCGCCCGTGGGCTGTTGCCAGGCGCGCTGGCCCTGGCTTTCAGCGTGGCGGGTGCAGGCTTGTTGTGCTGGGTGGTGCTGGCCCAGCAAAACCGGGCCGCGTTTGACGCGCAAATGCAAGCCCAGGCCAGCTTGCTGGCCGAAGACATGCGCAACGAGCTGGAGGCCCACGCCCTCTATGGCCGGGCCACCGGCGCGCTGATGGCAGGTGATGAAGCCATCAGCGCCGATCGCTTTGCGCGCTATAGCCAGAGCCTGCTGCAGGGCAGCACCGCGGTGAGCGCGGTGTCGTTTCTGTCGCAGGTCAGCGCCGAGCGTCGCAAGGCCTTTGAGGAGGGCCTGCGCACGCGCGGGGTGAGCCCGCCAGGCATCTGGGAGCGCGGCAGCGATGGCGCTAGGCTGCCGGCGCAGGCGCGCACCGACTATGTGCCGGTGCAGTTCATCCACCCGCTGCAGGGCAACACGGCGGCGCTGGGCTTTGACATCAGCTCCGAGCCCAGGCGTGCGCTGGCGCTGCGGCGTGCGCGCGCCAAAAATGCCGCCATCTCCACCCCACCGCTGCGCCTGGTGCAAGATGCCGGCGCGGGCCTGTCGCTGCTGATCGTGGAGCCCGTCTGGCGCGAAACGCGCGGCGCTGCTCCGGCTGCAGCCGGGCCGCGCGAACTGAGCGGCTACTCCTCGGTGGTGATCCGGCTCAAACCACTTTTTGAGCACACCTTGCGCAGCCATGGGCTGGAGTCTTTGCAGGCCGGGCTGCTCTACCAAACTGAGCGCAAGGCCACTGCCGAGTTTGCCGCCTGGACCAGCGCTGGCGACACGCCGCCTGGGGTGCAAAGCTGGCTCAACGGCCAGCACCGCCAGGCCGACTTCGAGTTTGCCGGTGGCCACTGGCAAGTGGCGCTCAAGATGCCGGAGAGCGCCATCTGGGCCATCCGGGGCATTGGCCCCCTGCCCTGGGCGCTGCTGGGCTTGTTTCTGGTGCTGGCGATCGCCATCCTGCACCACGCCCAGGCGCAGCGCCAGCGCCAGATCGAGGTGATGCACAGCGAGGCCAGGTTTCGCAGCCTGCTCGAGTCGGCGCCCGATGCGATCGTGATCGTGGATGGGCAGGGCCACATTGTGCTGGTCAATCAGCAGGCCGAGCAGTTGTTTGGCTACCAGCGGCATGAGGTGATTGGGCAGCCAGTGGAAATTCTGGTGCCCGCGGGCGCGCGCGCCAGCCATGCCCAGCAACGGGTGAG
>JAFMJA010000269.1 GCA_017853735.1 Burkholderiaceae bacterium
AACCCCAGGTGCCAGCACCGTAGGGGGATTTATCGGTATCCCCCTCTTCCACCACGATGTCAGATGCGGGCAGCCCCAATTCAGTGGCAATGATCTGCGCGTAGGTGGTGTAGTGGCCCTGCCCCTGTGTCATGGTGCCCAGCCGTGCGATCACGCCGCCGGTGGGATGAACCCGGATTTCACAGCTGTCAAACAGGCCGATGCCCAGAATGTCACAGACCTTGGTGGGGCCAGCGCCCACAATTTCAGTGAAGGTGGACAAACCGATTCCCATCAGGGTGGGGCAATTCGGGTCGGCACGCTTGGCAGCCTGTTCGCGCAGCAGGCCTTCGTAATCGACCGCCTTGAGCACTTTGTCCAGCGCGGTGTGGTAGTCCCCGGAGTCAAGCGTCCAGCCAAAGGGGGTGGTGAATGGGAACTGGTCGGCCTTGACAAAATTGCGGCGACGAATCTCGGCTTTGTCCATGCCAAGTTTTTGCGCCAGCACGTCAATCATGCGCTCAATCAGATAGATGGCCTCGGTCACGCGCAGCGAGCATCGATAGGCCACGCCACCGGGCGCCTTGTTGGTGAAGACCGCGTCAACACGGCAATAGGCGTTGGGAATGGCATAGGAGCCGGTGCAGATGGAAAACAGGCCGGCCGGGAACTTGGTGGCTGAAACATGGGAATTGAACGCACCATGGTCCGCCAGGGCGCTAAAGCGCAGTCCCTTGATCACGCCGTTCTTGTCGGCGGCGAGTTCACCCACGCCGTGGTAGTCACGCGCAAAGCTGGAGGTCGACAGGTTTTCCATGCGCGACTCGACCCACTTGACCGGCACGCCGGTGACAATGGAGGCGACGGTGGCCACCACATAACCAGGGTAGATCGGCACCTTGTTGCCAAAGCCACCGCCAATATCGCCACCGATCACGCGGATCTTGCTCTCGGCAATGCCCGAGAGCATGGCCAGCACGGTGCGGAACAGATGCGGCACCTGCGAAGACACATACAGCGTCAGATTTCCAGTGGGCTTGCTGAAAGAAGCCACGCATCCGCAGGTTTCCAGCGGGCTGGGGTGCACGCGCGGGTTCAAAATCTCCTCGCGCACCACCACATCGGCGCTGGCAAATGCTGCGTCGGCAGCCTCTTTGCTGCCCGCCTCCCAGGTGAAGATGTGGTTCGGATGTGTGCGCGGACCATGGGTCAGGTCCTTCTTGTCCACAATGTCCTCGCGCAGCACTGGCGCATCGGGCAGCATGGCCTTTTTCGGGTCGACAATGGCTGGCAATTCCTCATAGTCCACTTCAACCAGAGCTGCGCCATCGGCTGCGGCGTAACGGTCGGTTGCCAGTACCATGGCCACTTCCTGCAATTGAAAGTGAACCTTTTCATCAGCCAGCACGGCCTGTACATCGCCGCCCACAGTGGGCATCCAATGTAATTTGACCGGCTTGAGGTCGTCTGCGGTGAGCACAGCCACTACGCCTGGGCTGGCCAGCGCCTTGCTCTTGTCGATTTTTTTGATCCTGGCGTGCGCATAGGGGCTGCGCACCAAGGCCCCGAACAACATGCCCGGCAGTTTGATATCGTCCACATAGGAGCCCTGGCCGCGAATGAAGCGGGCATCCTCTTTGCGCAGCAAGGAGGTGCCCATGCCCTGCAACTTGTCTTCGCGCTCTTTCAGTTCTGACATATTTCCCATTTGGAAGTCTCCGTGAGTTTGTTCGATATCAGGCTGCGGCGCTGGCAGCCAGCCTTTTGGCAGCCAACTGGACCGCTTTGACAATGTTTTGGTAACCGGTGCAACGGCACAGATTGCCAGCAATGCCATAGCGAATTTCCTGCTCGCTTGGATTGGGGTTTTCTTTCAGCAGGCGGTAAGCGCGGGTCAACATGCCCGGTGTGCAAAATCCACATTGCAGGCCATGAGCCTCATGAAAAGCCTGTTGCACTGCATGCAATTCGCCGCCCTGCTCCAAGCCTTCAACGGTAAGCAGATCGGCGCCTTCGCACTGGACGGTCAGCACGGTGCACGACTTGAGCGACTTGCCATCGACATCCACCGTGCAGGCACCGCAGTGGGATGTCTCGCAACCGATGTGCGGGCCGGTATGCAGCAGTTTTTCGCGCAGGGTGTGGATCAACAATTCGCGTGATTCCACCTGGGCCTGGACTGGTTTGCCGTTCAATGTGAATGCGACGTTATGGGTATGAGCCATGATCAGGTTCTCCTCGTGTGCTTTATTTTCGGGTTGCGCGCTGATGGGCAATCTGCAGCGCCCGGCGGGTCATTTCGCCGCACATGGCGGTCTTGTAATCAGCGTCGCCGCGCAGGTCGGGCATGGGCTCGCAGATACTCATGGCCAGACGGGCTGCCTCATTCAGGCTGGCATCGTTGATTGGTTTGCCGATCAGGGCCTTTTCAGCCGCGCTTGCCCGCAAGGCTGTCGCCGCCACATTGGTCAGGCCAATCCTGACCTGGCCCACCACATCGCCCTTCATCTGCAACACCACCGCAGAGGCGGCAGTTGCGTAGTCACCCGTCTTGCGCTTGAGCTTCTGGTAGCTTGTGCCAGTGCCCGCTGGAGGAACAGGAATGCGGATCTGCGTCAAAATCTCGCCCGGCTCCAGCAAGGTGCTGTACAGGCCCAGAAAGTAGCCATCGGCCTTGACCACGCGTTGACCCTTAGGCCCGGTCAGGACAAATGAGGCGTCCAGTGCCAGCATCAAGGCCGGGTGGTCGTTGCCCGGATCTCCATGGGAAATGTCGCCGCCAATCGTTCCCTTATTGCGTACCTGCGGGTCGGCAATCAGGCTCGCTCCCTCCACCAACAAAGGCAGTTTCTCAGCCAGAAGTTTGGAGTTGACGATTTCATTCTCGGAAGTCATGGCGCCGATATGAATTTCCCCGTCGGCCTGGCTGATGCCACGCAGGCTGTCGATGCGACCGAGATCAATCAGATGGGAGGGCTCGGCAAAGCGCAGCTTCATCATGGGCAAGAGGCTATGGCCACCTGCCAGCAATTTGGCATCCTCACCCAGTTCACCCAAGAGCTTGACGGCCTCAGGAACAGTGCGGGGGGCGTGGTATTCAAAGGGTGCGGTGATCACTTTTTCTCCTCTCTATAGTCAAAACAGCCAGGTTAGGAACAAGTTTCAGCGTGATACAAACTTTGGCAAACGAAACGGAAGATCTTACGCCTCTGGTCGAGTTGCGTGGCGTCGATTTTGTAAACCCAGTGGCGCAGTCGGACATTCAAGGAATTCTGAAACGCTGCGCGCAACAGCTGGCAAATCAGCCGACCCAGCGACGAGCGTTGCGCCAGAGCCTCATCCAGGGACTCAAACTACTTTTGTCCAAAGTGGTCCAGCTCATTTGAATGTTGCGGAAGACCCGCTCGGGGTGCGGCATCATGGCAGTGAAGCGCCCATCGGCGGTGGTGACTGCGGTCAGACCGCCCGCACTGCCATTGGGGTTGAAAGGGTAAATCTCGGTGGGCAGGCCCTTATGGTCCACAAAGCGCATCGCTGCAATGGCTCTTTGTGCATGACCACGACGAGAAAAATTGGCATAGCCTTCACCATGCGCCACCGCAATCGGCAAGCGGCTGCCCGCCATGCCCTG
>JAFMJA010000270.1 GCA_017853735.1 Burkholderiaceae bacterium
AAATAAAAAAGCAGGTGCGGCAAACAATCAGGCTACTGGCAGTGTGCCAAATTTTCCGCTGTGAAAATCCGTAAATGCCTGCCGAATTTCTTGCTCGGTATTCATCACAAAAGGACCGTAACCAAACACCGGCTCCTGAATGGGCTCACCCGACAGCAAAAGGCATTGCGCGTCTTCGCTGGCGTGGATGTCCAGCGCGCTGCCGCTGCGGCTCAGTACCACCAACTGCGCCTTGCCCACTGTGTCGGAGCCATTGATCGACAACCTGCCGCCTTGCACCAGCAACAATGTGGTCCAGCCCTCGGGCTGAGGCAGGCTGATCCGGGAATGGGCAGACAATTTCACATCCCACACATTCATGGGGGTATAGGTGTTTGCCGGCCCGCTGAAGTGCGAGTCCCCTTGACGCAGCTGACCCGCGATCAAGCGCACCGAAGCGCCGTTGACGTCAACCCGTGGGATCTCGGCGGTACTGATCGCCTGGTAGTGAGGAGGTGTCATCTTGTCCTTGGCGGGCAAATTCACCCACAACTGAACCATATGGAACTCGCCCCCGGCACGGCTATAGGTTTCAGAATGAAATTCGTCGTGCACCAGACCGGAGCCCGCTGTCATCCACTGCACATCGCCCACACCAATCACACCGCCTCCGCCGGAAGAGTCGCGGTGGGCGACTTCGCCGCTGTAGCAAATCGTGACCGTCTCAAAACCACGGTGCGGATGCTCGCCCACACCCCGGGGTTTACCGGCATTGGGCGCGAATTGGGTCGGAGCGGCGTAGTCCAGCATCAGGAACGGGCTGTAGTCCTCAGGGTTGCGGTTGTAGCTGAACATGCCATGCACATGAAAGCCATTCCCCACCCAGTGTCGGGCCGGTGCCTGGTCGATGCGAACAATAGTTTTTGCGCTCATGCAGATATCCCTGTCATATTCATTCGGGCCAATATAGCCGCATGGGGTTGTCCACAAGCAGCTTTTTCTGCAAAGCGGCGGTCGGGGCAATGTGAGGAATGAAGTCAACCAGCAGGCCATCATCGGGCATATGGTCTTTCAGGTTGGGGTGAGGCCAGTCGGTACCCCAGAGCACCCGATCCGGAAAGCTTTCCACCAGTTTGCGGGCAAAAGGCACCACATCGCGGTAGGCATTTTGCTCGCCGCCCAGCGCTGCCGGGCCGCTCACCGTCAAGCGCTCCGGGCAACTGACCTTGCTCCAGAAATTCGTATGCTCACGCATCATTTTCATGAACAGGCTGAATTCAGGCCCATCGACCGGCTTGCTCACATCGGGTCGGCCCATATGGTCGACCACCACCGGGGTGGGCAAGGAAGTGAAAAAGTCATAAAACTCGGGCAGATCCTGAGCCTCAAAGTAAATGACGATATGCCAGCCCAGCGGCGCCACCCGTTCGGCAATCTCCAGGAGAACTTCCCGTGGCGTTGAGTCGGCCAGCCGCTTGACGAAATTGAAGCGGGTGCCGCGGACCCCCGCCGCATGCAGCCGTTGAAGCTCCTGATCGCTGACATCCCGGTACACCGTGGCCACACCGCGGGCCTTGTTGTTGGAGGCTTGCAAGGCATCCACCAAGGCCCGGTTATCCGCACCATGGCAGGTTGCCTGCACAATCACATTGCGCGCAAAGCCGAGGTGATCACGCAGTGCGAACAACTGCTCCTTGCTGGCGTCGCAGGGGGTGTATTTGCGTTCGGGCGCATAGGGAAAAATATTGCCCGGGCCAAACACATGGCAATGGGCATCCACTGCCCCCGCCGGCAATTTGAAATGAGGCTTGCTGGGGCCGTCATACCAGTCAAGCCATCCTGGGGTCTTTTGAAATTCCATGTTCAGCGATTGTCCTTGGACTCGGGTTGAAACGTTTCAGTCAGGTTTGATGTTGGCCTCGCGCACCAATTTTTCATAGCGTTGCCGCTCCGATCGGATCAGTGAGCCCAACAACTCGATCGATCCTGGGATGACCTCGCCACCGACCGCGGTCATGCGCTCGCGCACTTCCTTGGTCTGCAGCGCTTTCTGTGCCTCGGTGTGAAGCAGGTTGACGATCGGCCGGGGAGTAGCTGCTGGGGCCACCAGACCGTACCAGACCGAGGCCTCGAAGCCTGGAAATCCGGACTCGGCAATGGTGGGTACCTCGGGGAAGACCGGGGTGCGATTGGGGCTGAGCACAGCCAGCACTTTGAGACGGCCGCTCTTCACATGCGGCTGAACTTCCAGCGCGTTGACCGCCACCAGGGGCAGCTGTCCGCCAATCACATCGGTGATGGCGGGGGAACCACCGCGGTAGGGAATATGGAGCAGAGAAATCCCTGCAGCCCGTTTGAAAAACTCGACCGCCATGTGTGGCGTAGAACCATTGCCAGGACTGGCAAATGAAATATGGCCAGGACGCGCCTTGGCAGCAGCAATCAGTTGGGCAATGGTGCTGAACGGCGCGCTGGCGTTGGCCGCAATCACCACGGGTACCCGCCCGATCAGCGATACGGGCACCAGGTCGCGCTCCGGGTCAAAGGGCGATGGTTGATACAAAGCCGGGTTGGCCGCCAGGGCATTGGCTGCCAGCATCAGGGTGTAGCCATCCGGTGCTGCATCGACTACCAGTTTGACCGCAATATTGGTGCCCGCCCCAGGCTTGTTTTCCACCACAAACGCCTGGCCCATGCTGGCTGCCATGGCTTGACCCACGGTGCGGGCAATGGTATCGACCGCACCGCCTGGCGCATAGCCAACAACCACTTTGACTGGCCTGGCTGGAAAATTCTGCGCCAGTGCCATGCAAGAAAAAATGAGGGCCAGTACCAGCAATAGGCCTTGGCGCAGTGGAGTGCATTTGAATTTCATGGTGGTCTGAGCTTCAGCGATTGGGATCAAGGTGAATTGGGTTTGGTCGTGCCACGCAGGCCAGCTTGGCTGATGGCCTGGCGCAAAGTGCCATCCTCACGGACCGACAAGGCAAATCGGGCGACAAATTCCCTGCCTGCTTCACGCGCTTTGGGCACCGCAATGGCCAGATGCTCAGAACCCCAGTTGCCATCGAGCACCCGCGCACCTGCCAAGCCATCGGACATTTCAAACAGAATTCCCTTATTGGTGGCAAAGGCATTGATTTTTCCCTGCGACAGCCACTCCGATGCGGTCTTTAAATTAGGCGCGGCGATCACTTGGGCCTGCTTGAATCGTGCAGTGAGCACCCCTTGTGAGGTGCTGCCCTGGGAAACGCCAATTTGCATGCCAGGGCGGTCCACATCGTCAAGCGATTTGATCGCGCTGTTTGCAGCGACCAGATAACCCAGCTCAAGATCCACCAGGGGCTCGGTGAAATCCACCAGCTTGGCGCGGGACGCGCTGGCGTTGGTGACGGTAAAGTCGACCGTGCCTGCGCGCATGGCTTCAATCACTTCAGCCACGCGCTTGAATTCCACCGGCTCGAAGGGCACTTGCAGGCGCAACGCCAACTCCCGGCCCAGGGCATAGGCCACACCATTTTTCTCACCGGTTTTGGCATCAATGACCAGGGAGGTTGGGCTGCCCAGATATACCCCGACCCGCAGCTTTCCGCTGGGGGCCAGGGCAGCGCGTTCCTGGTTT
>JAFMJA010000271.1 GCA_017853735.1 Burkholderiaceae bacterium
CCTTCAGGTTGTTGGCCTTGACCTGAGGGTTGACGACAAGCAGGTAGGGTGTGATAGCGACCAGCGAAACCGGTGCGAAGTCTCTCGTCGGGTTGTAACCAAGCTTTGAATATGCCGCCGGCGCGACCGCATGCGTGCTGGTGGTGCCGATGCTGATTGTGTAGCCGTCCGGTGCCGCCTTGGCTGCCACATCAGTGCCGATCGTCCCACCTGCACCGCCCCGGTTATCCACGATGACTTGCTGGCCCAGCCGTTCAGAAAGCTTCTGCGCGACAACACGGCCCACAATATCGGTCGAACCACCAGCCGGGAAGGGAACGATCAAGCGTACCGGCTTGTTCGGGTAGTCCGACTGAGCCAGAAGGGTGGCTGGAGCGGTAAGCACCGCTACAGTCAAGGCAACAGCCAGCATGCGGATCGAACTTGTGGTTTGCGATTTCATCAGCAGATGCCTCCTCATTGAGTACGGACCAAGACGGCGAGTGCAGTTATCCACGAGGGCAGTTTACGCTGCGCGATAAGTCACTTTCAAATCGCCGACGCCCTCACAATGGCCTTCCAGCGTATCACCAGCCTTGCAGGGACCGACGCCGGCTGGCGTGCCATTCATGATGATGTCGCCCGGTTCGAGCGCGACGAAGTTGGACAGATACGCAATGGCTTCATCAATCTGCCAGATCTGCTGATTGAGGTCGCCCTTCTGTTTGACTTCCCCATTGACCTTGAGCCATATGGCGCCGGCTTTGGGATGGCCAATTTTGGTGGCCGGCTGGATCGGGGTGATCGGGCAGGATTCATCAAACGATTTGCCCATTTCCCAGGGGCGCTGCAGCTTCTTGGCGTCGCTCTGCAGGTCACGGCGGGTCATGTCGAGGCCCAGGGCGTAACCAAATACATGGTCCAGCGCCTTGTCCGGCGAGATGTTGCGGCCACCCTTTCCGATGCAGATGACCAATTCGATCTCGTGGTGCAGGTCTTTGGTCTGAACCGGGTAAGCGATCGTGCTGCCCGAAGGGACCACTGCATCAGCCGGCTTGGCAAAGAAAAACGGCGGCTCGCGGTTCGGATCGTGGCCCATTTCACGTGCGTGGTCGGCGTAATTGCGGCCAACACACCAAATACGGCGCACCGGAAACTTGGCGTCTGTGCCTACCACGTCGATCGTGGCTTGATGGGGTACTGGGATGACGTACTGCATGATGATTATTGAGAAAAAAGGGTGGGAAAATGGCCTGACTGATAAGCAAGCAATTTGCTGACAGTATTGTCGGCAAAAAATTTTACCCTGCTTATTGCGCCGCAGTTCGATCAGATCTTGCGGCCCACAACGATCACGTTTCCCAATTCGCCGGCTCACACCTGGCGACAATCGGCCGCGGCAACACTATCCCGGGAGATAAAACACGCGTCAGCAAACGCGTCAGCAGACCAGACTGAACTGCCCAGAGCTTTTCAGGCTTTCAGTGTGATGGTTTGGCCAGCACCGCCAGCGCCACCGAGGCAAGTCGCGACTGCACCGAATCGGCGCGCGAGGTGAGCACAATCGGCACCCTGGCACCGAGCACCAGTCCGGCACAGTCGCCGCCGCCGATGTAATTGAAGCTCTTGTAGAGCATGTTGCCGGCGTTCAGGTCGGGCACCAGCAGCAGGTCGGCATCGCCCGCCACTTGTGATTCAATTTTCTTGATCCGCGCAGCTTCTGCCGAGATCACATTGTCAAAGCCAAAGGGGCCCTCGATCACGGCGCCCGGCCAGGCGCCTTCATGCGCCAGTTGCACCAGTTGCTGGGCATCCACGGTCGCTGGAATGGCGGGGTTGACCGTCTCCACCGCCGACACAATGCCCACCTTGGGCCGCTGGATGCCGATCTGCTGCAGCAACTCCAGGGCGTTGCTGAGAATGTCGCGCTTGGTGCGCAAGTCGGGGTGGATATTGACCACGCAATCGGCCATGGCCAGCAGCTTGTGGTAACGCGGCAGGTCAAAAACAAAGGCATGGCTGATGCGCCTTTCCGTGCGCAGTCCGCTCTCCTTGTTCACCACAGCTGACATCAGCTCGTCGGTATGCAGCGAGCCCTTCATCAAGGCTCCCACCACCCCCTGACGGGCCAGATGGGTGGCCTGCTGGGCTGCTTCGGGCGCGGCGGGCCCAGTGGGCACGATCTCAAAGTCAGCAATTGACAGTTCGCTGTCGTCGGCGGCCCGCAGAATCAGATCACGCGCACCGATGAGCAGGGGGCGCGCCAGGCCGGTTGCTGCCATCTGAGCCGCCACTTCCAGTGCCAGGCGGTCGCAAGGGTGCACCAGTGCCACCAGGGGCGCACTGGCCCCGGCGACTCGCTGCCGTGCCTGCTCAAGCAGCGCACGCAGTCGTGGATGCGCGTCGAGTTCGCTCATGTGGCAGCTTGGTCGCCCACACCCGGGGGCAATACCCAGGCCGAGGCGCAGGACCGCTCAGACGTAATCCTTGTACTTGTCCAGGAAGCGCACCGGCTTGGACAGGGCATCGCGGCGGAACGGGTCGCCCAGTTCGCGGGTGCACATGATCTCGATCACGCAGGTCTTCTTCTGGTTCATCTGCAGGTCAATGGCTTTCTTCAGCGCCGCGCCCACCTGGTCGATGTCGTCCACCACAATGCCTTCGGCGCCCATGCTTTGGGCAATGCCGGCAAAGCTGGGGCTCTCCAGCTCGCCTGCGACAAAGCGGCGGTTGTAGAAGTCAACCTGGTTCTTTTTCTCAGCACCCCACTGGCGGTTGTGGAACACCACCGCAGTGACCGGGATGTTGTGCCGCACCGCGGTCATGATCTCCACCATGCTCATCGCCCAGGCACCGTCACCAGCGTAGGCAATGGCCGGCCGGTCCGGGCAGGCGAGCTTGGCACCAATCATGGTGGGCAGGGAGTAGCCGCAATTGCCAAAGCTCATTGGCGCAAAGAAACTGCGTGGCTCATCAAAACGTAGGTAGCTGTTGGAGACCGCATTGATGTTGCCGATGTCGGTGGACACCATGGCTCGCGGCGGCATGGCTTTTTCCAGCTCACGCAAGACCTGACGCGGGTGCAGGTAACGACCTCCGCCAAAAGTTTTCTCTCCCTTGGCCTCCTCGATCATGTCCAGGCTGTAGGCATCACGCTCATGGGTCCAGTCAGTGAGCTCCTTTTCCCAGGCCGCTTTTTCTGCGGCAATCTTGCTGGCACGCTCGGCCTTGGTGGCATCACTGGCCAGGGTTTTGGCTTGGATGCGCGCCAGCAGCGCCTTGGCCACCGCCTTGGCATCACCATGAATGCCCACATGAATCTTCTTAACCAGACCAAGGTTGGTGTGGTCAGCCTCGACCTGAATGATCTTGGCATCCTTGGGCCAATAGTCCATACCGTGCTGGGGCAAGGTGCCAAAGGGGCCCATACGTGAACCCAGGGCGATCACCACATCGGCCTGGCTGATCAGCTTCATGGCTGCCTTACTGCCCTGGTAGCCCAGGGGACCGGCCCACAAGGGATGGCTGGCGGGGAAGCTGTCGTTGCGCAGGTAGCCGTTACAGACTGGCGCGCCCAGACGCTCG
>JAFMJA010000272.1 GCA_017853735.1 Burkholderiaceae bacterium
GGGTAGCTTGTTACTCATGGCAGGGGCCATCATTTGGATTGGGGGCTTGGCAGCCCAGCGGGCGCTTCGCTTTCCTCTGTTTTTCTTTCTACTTGCACTGCCCTACCCGGCCTATTGGATTTCTAGTCTCACCAGGCCTATCAAGCTTTTTGTCTCACAAGCCACTGAGTTCGTTCTCTATAACCTGGATTTTCCTGTGGGCCGTGATGGTGTTATTTTGGCACTCGGCCCCTATCGAATGCTGGTGGCGGATGCTTGCTCGGGACTGAATTCATTGGTTTTTTTGATGGCATTGGGCCTGCTCTACATGCATTTCACCGGCCACCGGCCACGATGGCACTGGCTTTTACTGGCTATCTTACTCATACCGCTGGCCATCATGGCCAACGGTGTCCGCGTGCTGATGCTGGCACTCATCACTTATTATCTGGGTGATGCTGCAGGCCAATCCTTTTTGCACGATGCGGCAGGCTTGGTGTTGTATGTGAGTGGATTTTTTGGCTTGTTGCTCGTAGACAGCCTGCTTAAAAAGATGCATGGTCGGGGCTCGCTCATTCATACCCCCTCCACCAGTCATGGGCCTGCCAGTTGGCCCAACGCAAGCCTCCGTAGCAGCGCCACGCTGACTGCCTTATTGCTAGTGACTGGAATTGCTGGCCTGTGGTTCAAACCCACGCAATATCTTGCCGAAACCAATCCCCTCCCCCCCATTTCCCAGCTTGTACCTGATCAAATGGGGCAATGGATGGCAGTCAAGCACTCAGAAATGCTATTGGTCGTGCCTGACGATGAATCACTTCTGAAACAGCTTTATCACCAGACCCTGTCGCGCATCTATACCAACTCGCAAGGCCAGCACGTGATGCTTTCCGTGGCTTATGGGGGGCATCAGTTTGGCAATGAATTGCAAGCCCACCGACCAGAGGCTTGCTACAAGTCAGCCGGATTTGAATTGCTTCAATCAAATGATGTGAGCCTGTCACTCAAGGGGGCGTCTCTCAAAGTCCGTCAGTTGGTGGCTTTGCGACGCGACCGCATAGAGCCTGTCACCTACTGGATGACTGTGGGAGAAACACCAACACTACCGGGTTTGGCCAGAAAGTGGGTGCAGTTTCAGCACGGCTGGGGGGGGCAAGTACCTGATGGATTTCTGGTTCGCGTCTCCAGTATTGACAATATTCCAGAGCGAGCTTTCGAACTTCAGGCTGACTTTATTGCCGCCATGCAATCAGTCGGACTAGGCCGAATGGGCCTGCAGCAAAGCAAAGGCCCTCTTTAAGCTGTGATGGAGAAAATGAAACCGAATGCCGACATTAGGCTGCTTTCTGCATGCCGTGGGCGAGTTGCCATACCTCGCGCGCAGGGAGCGCTTTGAGCCGGTGATCGCTCCAGACCTGGCGCCATAGCCTGGCGCCGGGCAGTCCATGACGCAGACCCAGCATGTGGCGCGCAATGACATACCAGGGCGTGCCGTGGCTGGAGGCTTGCAGGTCCATATAGTCCAACATGGCCTCCTCCACCGCCTCGCGGCTATGGGGTGAAGCTGCTTGGCCATAAAAGGCCTCATCCCAGCAAGCCAGCCACCAGGGCTTGTGGTAGGCCTCGCGCCCGATCATCACGCCATCCAGCAGTGCCAGTTGCTCATGCACCTGCTCGCTGCGGGTGATGCCGCCGTTGCCCACAATCGACAGATGGGGAAACTCCTGCTTGAGCCGATGCACATAGCCGTAGCGAAGCGGGGGCACCTCACGGTTTTCTTTGGGCGAAAGGCCTTTGAGCCAGGCATTGCGTGCATGAACAATGAAGGTATTGCAGCCAGCTTGCGCCACTGTGCCCACGAAATCGCGCATGAATTCATAGCTCTCGCCGCGATCAATGCCAATGCGGTGCTTGACGGTGACGGGCACACTGACCGCATCCACCATGGCCTTGACGCAATTCGCCACCAGAGCGGGCTCGGCCATCAGGCAGGCGCCAAAGGCCCCCTTTTGCACCCGCTCGCTGGGGCAGCCGCAATTCAGGTTGATCTCGTCATAACCCCACTGCTCGCCCAGGCTGGCGCATCGGCCCAGATCGGCCGGCTCACTGCCGCCCAGCTGTAGGGCCAGCGGGTGCTCCTCGGCGTCAAACCGCAGGTGCCGCGCTACATCGCCATGTAACAAGGCGCCGGTAGTGACCATTTCTGTATACAGCCGGGCATGCCGGGTCAGCAAGCGGTGGAAATAGCGGCAATGCCGATCCGTCCAGTCCATCATCGGCGCTACGCAGAGCCGCCAGGCTTGGCTCAAAGGTCGGTGTTCGAGGGTCTTGTTTTTTTCCATTGGGCTGATCTGTTGGTCTTGTCAGCGGCCATGCCATCCTTCCAAGATGTCAGCTTGGAGATGGGTTTGTGCAGACCAGCAGACCACTTCAGACCTGAGAAATTTTCTCATGGCCTGAGCGGCCGCCAGCCAAGCCCTGCCCGACGCCTTGGCCATGCAATAGAATGCACACCACGCCAGCCGCGATCTTGCGGGTGGCAATTCTGAGGGTGGGCATTCGGTGCACATAGGCATACTCGAGGATGACTTAGATCAACAACAGCTCTACCGGCTGTGGTTTGGCGCCACTCAGCACTCCTGCACCTACTATGGAACTGCCAAAGATTTCATTGAAGGCGCTGTCAAAGAGCGTTTTGATCTCTTGCTGCTGGACTGGATGTTGCCCGATAGCAACGGAAAAATAGTCCTGGGTTGGGTGAGGGAAAACCTGGGCTGGGAGATCCCGGTCATTTTCATCACTGCCCTGGACTCCGAGGCCGACATCGTTGAAGGCCTGCGCAGTGGTGCAGACGACTATGTCACCAAGCCCCCCAAATACCTGGAGCTGCTGGCCCGGATTGAATCGCTATCGCGCAGAACCAAGCCCCAGCCCATCGTCAAGCTGGGCCACTACGAAATCAATATGGATATGCGGGGCATTACCCTGCGTGGCAAACCGGTGGAACTGACCCAGAAAGAGTTTGAGCTGGCCTGCTACGTCCTGCAAAACCCTGGCAAGCTGATGGCCCGGGTGCACTTGCTGGACAAGCTCTGGGGGCTGAACGCCGATGTGGACACCCGCACTGTGGACACCCATATCAGCCGCATCCGGCGCAAACTCTCGATCGCACCCGAAAACGGCTGGCAAATTCTGCCGGTGTATGGCTATGGCTACCGGATTGAGCGGCTCGATGGCGTAGGCGCGGCCTCCTAAGCAGCTACATCAGCTGCCATCTTCTGCTCCCAGGCCCAGGCGTGGCGAACAATCGTCTCTAACTCTGCATATTGCGGCTGCCAACCCAGCACCTCTCGCGCAAGCCGCGCATCAGCCACCAGTCGCGGCGGGTCACCGGCTCGCCGCTCACCTTCTTGGACCGCAATGGCGCGGCCACTCACCTGGCGCGACACCTCAATGACCTCTTGTACCGAGAAGCCCTGGCCATTGCCCAGGTTGAAGACCGCGCTGGAGCCATCATCCATCAGATATTGCAGGGCTTGCCAATGCGCCTGGGCCAGGTCCATCACATGGAT
>JAFMJA010000273.1 GCA_017853735.1 Burkholderiaceae bacterium
AATCTCTGGTACCTCCAACGCTCTCACCTCTGTTGCTAACACCGTCAGCGCCTTCCGCGGTGCGGTCAAGGCAAACTTTGGTAAAGTCGATGTGATGGCTCAGTACACTGAAGTTAAATCCAATACCGGTACTTCCAATGCTGATGTAATCAACAAGACAACCGGTTTGGGACTTGACTATAGCTTGAGCAAGACAGCCGTTGCGTATGCTCGCTTCGAGCAGTACGACTCTGGCGCATCTTCTGCCAACCAGATGAACATTTCATCCGTTGGTATTCGCAAGTCCTTCTAATTACCCGCTGTCGTAAGACAGTTAGTAAGCTAGAAATCAAAACCCACTGTGGCGACACAGTGGGTTTTTTTATGGTTCGAATTCAGAGCAGGCAGTTGTTGACTATACAAACCCAGGCATGCGGACTCAGCGTGCATCTATGTGAACCAGTGTGATTCAATGACGTCGTGAATCCATGCGTACTGATTTGCTTGAAAGCTCAGACCATCGCTCTAAAATTCAGGGTCAATCCATTAGCTGATGTTCTTTTCAGCGGTTGATAACGATTGTCCCAGAGGGCTCTTCCTGCATCGATGCGGCGCCGGATTGTTGCAAATCTGCCAGCAGTTTTTCCACCCAGGTTGAAAACACAAGCCCGGTCTGATTGGCCCGGTGCAGCAGGCTAAAAATCGGGGTCTGAGTTGACCACCTAAGAAGGTCGGCAAGACTGATTTGCTGCCACTCCAGCAGCTTGAATTTGAGCAGCGCTTTGGCGGCGTAGCGGGCGTGGCGGGTGGGGTCATCGACAAACTGCTGCAGGCGGCGGCGGGCTACCGACAGTGCTGAACCTACATCGGTGAAGACTGGGCCGTGACCGGGAATCACGATTTGTGGCTGCAGCGATTCGATCAGGTCCAGCGTGGCGCCCACCGCTTCGAAGGCGCGCACCCCCTCAATTTCCGGGAACACCACCCCGAAGCCGTTCTGCCACAAGGCATCGGCCGAGATCAGCAGGCGCAGCGCGGGCTCAAAGAGTAGCACCGAATGCGGGTCATGGCCGGGTGCGGCATGTACTTGCCAGCAGCGCTGGCCGTGCCTGAATTCGCTGCCGGGCTGCAGCAGGGCGTCAAAGCCAAAGCGCGGGCAGGTCTGGCCGGTTAATTTGTAGCTCAGACGCTCTTCATCCCAGGCTCGCACCGCCTGAGCCTCTCCGGGGGGAATCAGGGTGCGAAGAGCTGGGTAGCGGGCCTGCAAGGCCGCGTTGCCGCCGCAGTGGTCGCTGTGCAGGTGGGTGTTGACAAGGAGCTTGAGGGTTTGTCCGGCAAGGGCGTTATCCACCAGCGCGAGGGTCTGCTCGGCGTGGGTGGCGTAGCCGCTGTCCACCAGCGCGGCGCCATCCTCGCTGTGCAGCAGAATGTTGTTGGCCGACAGCCAGCCCCGTTCAAAGACATGGATGTCTGGGGGTAATGACTGTATCGTCGTCATCAAATGTGCGTTGACTCTGTGACGACTGGGGAGAGACCTAGTAAACCGGGAGACCCCACAGCGTCGGCTTTGGCGAGTCGCTGGCGTGGACCCCCTTGAGGGGGGCAACACCAGCGGTGACGCAGGGGGCGACTCACTTCCCTGCGCGCAGCTCGCGCCGCAGGATCTTGCCCACGTTGGACTTGGGCAGTTCGTCACGGAACTCGATGTACTTGGGCTGCTTGTAGCCGGTCAGGTTCTCGCGGCAGTAGCGCGCCAGTTGCTCCTCGCTCAGGGTGGGGTCGCTGCGCACCACATAGACCTTGACCGCCTCACCCTGACGCTCGTCGGGCACGCCGATCACCGCGCATTCCAGCACCCCATCGCATAGCGAAATGGTGTTTTCCAGTTCGGTCGGAAAGACATTGAAGCCGCTCACCACAATCATGTCCTTCTTGCGGTCCACAATCCGGATGTAGCCGCGCTGGTCCATGATGCCGATGTCGCCCGTGCGCATATAGCCGTCGGCAGTGAAGGCGCGCTCGGTCTCGGCCGGCTGCTGGTAGTAGCCCTGCATGATGTTGGGGCCCTTGATGCAAATCTCGCCCGACTGGTCCAGGCCCAGGCTGTGGCCATTGTCGTCCTTGATGACGATGTCGATCCCCGGCAGCGGCAGGCCGATGGTGCCGCTGAATTCCTTGGCATCCACCGGGTTGTTGGTGCCGATGGCCACCGTCTCGCTCATGCCCCAGCCTTCGACCATCGGGCAACCAGTGACCTGGACCCATTGCCGCGCCGTGCCTTCGGAAGCGGCCATACCGCCAGCCTGCGAGACACACAGCTGGGAAAAGTCCACCGTGCGAAAGCGGGGGTGTTGCAGCAGGGCGTTGAAGAGCGTGTTGACCGCCGGCAGCAGGTGAAAGGGCCGGGCCTTGAGCACCTCGACAAACTTGCCGATGTCGCGCGGGTTGGGAATCAGCGTGCTGCAGGAGCCCCAGCGGATATTCAGCAGGCACAGCGTCAGGGCAAAGATATGGTAGAGCGGCAGCGCCGTGATGCTGTTGGTGTTGCGGATATCGCCAATGCGTTTGAGCGCGGGCGTGAACCAGGCCTCGGCTTGCAAGATCGCAGCCACCACATTGCGGTGCGTCAGGATGGCGCCCTTGCTGAGGCCGGTGGTGCCGCCGGTGTACTGCAAAAAGGCGATCGAGTCGGGCGTGCAGGCGGCCGGCCGCAGGGTGCGCTGCGCACCTTCAGCCAGCACCTGACGAAACGGTGTCACACTGCGTCCTTCGCTTAGCGGCAGTTGGTAGGCCGGCACCATCTTGGCCAGATGGCGTACCGCAAAAGTCAGCCAGCGCCCGTAGATTGGGCCCAGCAGTTCGCCAAAGGCCGCCACCACCACATGCTTGATCGGGGTGCGATCGATCACCTGTTCCAGGGTATGGGCAAAGTTCTCCAGCACCACAATGACGGTCGCGCCCGAGTCCTTGAGCTGGTGTTCCAACTCGCGTGCGGTGTAGAGCGGATTCACGTTGACGCAGGTGTAGCCCGCGCGCAGCACGCCGGCCATGGTCACCGGAAACTGCGGGATGTTGGGCAGCATGATGGCCACCCGCGCATCGGGCGCCAGACCCAGCCCTTGCAGCCAGGCGCCCAGCGCGGCCGAGCGCTGGTCCAGCTCACGGTAGCTCATCCAGCGCTCCATGCAGACCGAAAACGGCCGCTCGGCATTTTTTTTGAAGGACTCCTCCAGCAACTGTCCCAGCGATTGGTACTGGTCAGGGTCGATTTGATGGGGCACCCCGGCAGGGTAATTTTTGAGCCAGATGAAATCGTTCATGTCATCGTTCCAGTAAAACAGGCCACATTGTGCGCGCTGTCAGCCGTGATTTGACTAGGGACAAGCCCTTATTGGGCTGGTCAGAAAGCCCGCAGGTGACAGGTATCCGGCTTGATGCTGCCCTTATGTCTGCGATCCGGTGTCTGCGCTCCGGGGTGGAGTACCGAGCGCAATGAAAAAAGCAAGGTGAGCACATGAAATGGGGAGCTGAAATGGGGAGTTGAGATCGGATGTCGAAATGGG
>JAFMJA010000274.1 GCA_017853735.1 Burkholderiaceae bacterium
CCAGCCCGGAAGGCACTTGGGTGCGTTGAGACACTATCCACCAATTGCCATCGGGGCCGCGCGCCAGATCGAAAGCCACAATATGAAGGTAGGTCCCGCCGGTGGGCTGCACGCCATGCAAAGGGCGCATGTAAGCCGGGTGCCCTTGAATCAGCTCGGCTGGCAGGAGGCCGGCTTTGAGCAACTCCTGGGGCCCGTACACATCGGCCATTATTTTTTCCAGCAGGCTGGCCCGCTGGCTCACGCCGGCTTCAATCACCTGCCAATCCTGTGGCGTGAGAATCAGCGGAAAGAGGTCCAGCGACCAGGGGCGTTGCGGCCCGCTGGCGTCGGCATAGACGTTGTAGCTGACCCCGTTGTCGCGTATCTGCCGAGCAAGGTCAACTGACCGGTGGTTGAGTTCGGCAAAGCCTGCACTGCCCAGATGTTCAAAAAAAGACGTCCAGGCTGGCGTGAACTGTTCGCCCGAGCCTGATACCCTTAACTCATCGTAATGGCCCGCAGTGGCCGCTCGCGCCAGCCTCGAGGCCATGCGCAGAGATGGCGTCTGTTGGTCCAGATCAAAGAGTTCAGGGTTGTTTGGATCCACTGAAACGGTTCCGTAGGCTCAGCGCAGGAAGGTGGCACGCGCTCATGCAAGCAGATTCTGCCGCCTGAGGTCCAGCGTGAGTGGGAAATCCCGGCTGCCGGGAACATCGCAGGTGGCAGGCGGCACATCCAAGATGCCCTGGCTATGGCCCATGCGGAAGAAGCGCGAAAGCCGCCGGCTCTCGGCCTCGTAGGAGTTCACCGGGAAGGTGTCGTAGTTGCGCCCTCCAGGGTGGGTGACATGGTACTGGCAGCCGCCCAGGGAGCGTTTCATCCAGGTGTCCACAATGTCGAATGTCAGCGGTGCATGCACCCCAATGCTGGGGTGCAGGGATGACGGAGGGTTCCATGCCTTGTAACGCACCCCAGCCACAAATTGCCCGGCAATGCCGGTGGCCTGCAGGGGCAGGGGCTGGCCATTGACAGTGACGGTATGGCGGCTTGGGTTGAGCCCGCTGACCAAGGCCTCGATGCGTTCGATCGAAGAGTCAACATAGCGCGCGGTGCCGCTGGAGGTGCTTTCCTCCCCCATCACATGCCAGGGCTCCAGCGCATTGCGCAGGGTCAACTCCATGCCCATGCACTGCAGCGAACCGACCAGGGGAAAACGAAACTCGAAGTGGGGATCAAACCAGGCATCGTCCAAGGCAAAGCCAGCCTGGCGCATCTCGGACAGGATGTCAGCGAAATCCATGCGCACAAAGGTTGGCAGCATGAACCGATCATGCAGTTGAGTGCCCCAGCGGGTCACAGGGGCCAAATAAGGTTCGTCCCAGAATCGGGCAATCAGGGCTCGCAGCAGCAACTGCTGCGCCACACTCATGCGCGCATGGGGCGGCATCTCGAACGCGCGCAATTCAAGCAGACCCAGACGGCCACTGGCGCTGTCGGGCGAATACATCTTGTCTATGCAAAATTCGCTGCGATGCGTATTGCCGGTGACATCGATCAGGATATTGCGCAGGCTGCGATCAAGCAGCCAGGGCGGCATGTCCTGGCCGAATTTTTCCCGGTTGCGGTGGATCTCGCGCAGCGCAATTTCCAACTCATAAAGTTGGTCGTTGCGGGCCTCGTCCACCCGTGGCGCCTGGCTGGTCGGGCCAATGAACATGCCACTAAACAGGTAACTCAGCGAGGGGTGGTTGTGCCAGTACAGGATCAGGCTGGCCAGCAACTCGGGGCGGCGCAGGAAGGGGCTGTCAGCGGCGCTTGCACCACCCAGCACAAAATGGTTGCCACCGCCAGTTCCGGTATGGCGGCCATCGGTCATGAATTTTTCAGCCGACAAGCCGCACTCGAAGGCAGCCTCGTACAGGAACTCGGTGTTCTGCACCAATTCGTCCCAATGCCGCGATGGATGGATATTGACCTCGATCACGCCCGGGTCAGGCGTGACCTGCAACAGCTTGAGACGCGGATCACGCGGCGGCGGGTAGCCCTCAAGCACGATCTTCAGGCCCAGATCGGCTGCGGTGGACTCCACCGCGGTCAAGAGCTCCAGATAGTCCTCCAACCGCGCCAGCGGCGGCATGAAGACGTGAAGCAGGCAAGATTTGCCACCATGGGTGATCTGTGCCCTGGGGCCACTGGCGCGCATGGGGTCACGCGCCTCAACACATAGCGCGGTGCGTGTCAGCCCGATGGTCGATTCAGCCAGCCTGGGTGGAGAAATTGCATCCGGATCGGCCAGGTCTGCATTAGCCTGGGCGCCCGAGCCACCCATTGCTGAAGCCTGCTGGGCCGCGCCGGGAGCCCGATCAGGTGAACGGGTATTGGTGATCTTGTCCCTGTGCAAGGCAGCAGCCGTATGCTGGTGTGGCCCATACTGGGCACGTAACTGATCGGCTGGCGGCAAGGGCATGCGCAGATCGAAAGGGTCTTGTTCGATCAGGTAGGGGTATTCCGACTGCTCCACCCAGGGCAGGGAGTCCAGCGGCAGCCGGTAACCCATGGGCGAGTCGCCAGGTAAAAGATACATGCGCTCATCACGCAGGAACCAGGGGCCGGTCGACCAGCGCGATGCCTGAACAGTTGGCGGATTAGCCTGCAGGGGCAGCGCATAACCGACCACGGCGTCCAGTTTTTGCTCGAACACCCGGCGCAACCGGCTGCGTTCCATTTCGTCATCCAGCTTTGAATCAAAAGGATCGACATTGACTGGCAGGCGGCGTTCGCGCCAGAGGTAGTAGAAAACATCCTCGAAGCCGGGCTGAATATGCTCATCGGTAATGCCCAGTTTGCGTGCCAGGGCAGCAATGAAGCGCTGGGCATCCTTGCTGCTGTATTGCAGCGGCTGCTGTTCATCAGCAAACAATTCGGGCCTGTGCCAGACGGGCTGTCCGTCTTCGCGCCAATAAATGGACAATGCCCAGCGCGGCAATTGTTCACCCGGGTACCACTTGCCCTGGCCAAAATGCAAAAATCCACCTTGCCCGTATTGAGCGCGCAATTTCTCCACCAGCTTGCTGGCATAGCTGCGTTTGCTTGGCCCCAGGGCATCGGTATTCCACTCCGCCGCATCACGATCGGTGGCGGCAACGTAGGTCGGCTCACCACCCATGGTCAGGCGGACATCGCCAGCCTGCAGGCGGGCCTCGACCGCCTGGCCGGATTGCATGATTTCATGCCACTGCGCATCGGTATAGGGTTTGGTGACACGCGGTGATTCGTAAATCCGTGTCACCTGCATCTGGTGCTGGAAACTGGCTTCGCACTCATCCACCGCTCCTTCCACTGGCGCCGCGGCGCCAGGGTTCGGGGTACACGCCAGGGGTATATGCCCCTCGCCAGCCAGCAGGCCCGAGGTTGGATCCAGGCCAATCCAGCCGGCACCTGGCAGATAGACTTCGCACCAGGCATGCAGGTCGGTGAAGTCGGAAGCGGCACCACTGGGGCCTTCAACCGGCTTGACATCGGGTTTGAGCTGAATCAGATAGCCTGAGACAAAGCGA
>JAFMJA010000035.1 GCA_017853735.1 Burkholderiaceae bacterium
TCCGAAGCCAAGGGTCGTGGGTTCGATCCCCGCCAGCCGCGCCAAATGGACCAGCGATAAAGCCCAGATGCCTCAGGCGTTACGCACCTGGCCTTGATCGCGCAGGTAGGCGCCCACCAACCAGGCGGTGGGCACCAACACCAAACCCAGCGATATCAATTGCGCGATCCAGCCTTCGGCCAGGTCCTCGGTGATCAGGTGCAGCCAGGCGTTGTCAGCGCCAGGGACCACGCCCGCCTCAGTGAACTCGTGCAGGGCATAGATCACCAGTAGCAGGGCAAACAACATCAGGAACCAGGCCGTCACGCGGAAGAAGCGAGCCAACTGTACCTTGTGGCCGTAGCGCACCCAGAGCAAACCGATGGCCGCGGCCAGCAGCAGACCGATCACCCCACCCACAGTCATGGGCCAGGCTTCGGTATTGCCAGCCAGTGAGGCGATCATGGTGGCGGTTTCTACGCCCTCACGTCCAACCATGAACAGCGTAAAGGGAAACACCGCCCACCAGGCGCGCCGGCCACTGCGGGCTGCGGCCTGCTCCAGTTGGCGGGCGATTTCCTGATTCATGCCGCGACCTGCACGCATCATGTGCAGCACACACCAGCCCACTGCCAGCGCCGCCAGCACAGCCAGAAAGCCCTCATGGACCGGTGACAAGGCGCCGATACGTGACAACACCACGCCCAGGGCTGCAGAAGCAAGCACCGAGGTGATCACACCGGTGCGGATGGCGCCGACCAGCGCATCCAGATGCAGTTTGCGCAAATACAGGGTGGCGATGGCGACCACTAGAAAAGCCTCAAGGCCTTCACGAAAGGTAATCAGTAGTGTCTGAAACATGATCGGCAAACCGCCGCAAAGATGGGATTGAGCTAAATGATAACGATTTGCATTAAGGTTTGCAAGCAGTTTTTCAAGTGCTTTTTCAAGTGTTTTTGCCGGGGCAGTCCGCCTGGGGTGAAGCCCGGGGCGGTCTTCTAGCTCGAACTGCTGGAGTCGCTGGAGTCGCTGACCTGGGCCTGCTTGAGGTCAAGGGCTGCCTGGTACAGCGCATTGCGGGGTTCGGCGCTGAACTGGGCGGCCAGACGGACAGCTGTTTTCAGCGGTAATTCGGGCATCAGGAGTTCAAGCAGGCGCTGGCCAGTGGCGCTGCCACCTGGGTTGGGCTGGGGCTCGGATTGGGGATGCAGCAAAAGCGTAAATTCACCCCGCTTGCGATGCGGCCTCTCGTCCAGCCAGGCGGAAAATTGCTGGGCGCCCAGCTGGGCAATTTCCTCGAATTGCTTGGTCAGCTCGCGCCCAATGCTCAGCTGCCGATCGCCCAAGGCGGCCAGGGCGCTGGCCAAAGCCTCGATTCGGTGGGGTGCCTCCAGCAACAGTACCGCGCGGGGCTCATGCATCAGTGCTTGAACAGCCGCCAGGCGTTCTGCGTCCTTGCTGGGCAGAAAACCGATGAAGACAAAGCCGCTGGATTCCCCCTGGCTCAGCGCACCGGAGGCGCTGAGCAAGGTGGTGATGCTGCTGACACCGGGCACGGGCACCACCGGCATACCAGCCTGGCGCACCGCAGCCACCAGGCGCGCGCCGGGGTCGCTCACAGCGGGTGTGCCAGCGTCGCTGACATAAACCACCCGCTGTCCAGCCTGCAGGCGCTGCAGCACCGCTTGCGCAGACTGCGCCTCGTTATGCTGGTGCACCGCAAGCAGGTCAGCCGCGCTGTGCTCGATGCCGTAGGCCTGCAACAGGCTATGGGTGTGGCGGGTGTCCTCGCAGGCCACTGCATCAGCCAGCTGCAGCACATGCAGCGCGCGCAGGGTGATATCGGCCAGGTTGCCAATGGGGGTGGCCACCACATACAAGGCGCCTTGCGGATAATGCTGCCCAGCGGCAGCTTCGTTCGCGGCGTTCAGGGCAGTAGCAAAAGAAGCATTCAATGGAATTTCCTGGAAGAACCACCAAGCAAAAAGGCGATGCCGCAGAAGATGCAGCACTACGCCATCTTCAGCAGGCAGGACTGAAACTGCTTGAGCGCAATTATCGGACCCCTGGGCGAGGCGGTGGTGAAATCGACCTGATCATGCGCGAAGTCGATGGCACGGTGGTCTTTGTCGAGGTGCGGCAGCGCGCAAGCGCCAGCCATGGGGGTGCAGCAGCGAGCGTGACCCCCACCAAGCAGCGGCGCATTGTGCTGGCGGCGCGCCACTACCTGATGCGGCTGAAAACATTACCGCCCTGCCGGTTTGATGTGCTGACCCTGCAGGGGGACGAGACGCAGTGGCTGCGCGGGGCTTTCACACTCGACGCTTAAAAAGCGCTGTCAGTGGCAGTTATCATTGGGGGCATGCTCGAACAACGTATTCAACAGCATTTCATCGATAGCGCCGACCTCAAGTACCAGATGGCCGAGGTGCTTGCCGCGCCCATAGCCGCCGCGGTACAGGCCATCCTGGCCTGCGTCACTGGCGGGGGCAAGGTGTTGGCCTGCGGCAATGGCGGATCAGCGGCTGATGCGCAACACTTCTCGGCCGAATTTGTGGGCCGCTTCGAGCGCGAACGCCCCGAGCTCGGGGCTATTGCGCTGACCACGGACAGCTCGATCCTGACCGCTGTGGCCAACGATTACGACTTCAACTCGGTGTTCTCGCGCCAGGTGCGCGCCCTGGGCCAGCCTGGCGATGTGCTGCTTGCCATCTCTACCAGTGGCAACTCAGCCAATGTGCTGGCTGCGATTGAGGCTGCACATGAGCGTGAAATGGTGGTGGTGGGCTTGAGTGGCCGTGATGGCGGCAAGATGAACCGTGCCCTGCGCGATACCGATGTGCATATTTGTGTGGCCAGCGACCGGACCGCGCGGATCCAGGAGGTGCATATTCTTGCCCTGCACTGTATTTGTGATGCGGTCGATGTCCTATTGCTTGGAGAACAGGAAACACCAACATGAAATTGAATACCCGAAAACTGGTTCTGGCCCTGGCCCTGACCGGATCTTTGACAGCCTGTGCCCCGGTGATGATTGGCGGCGCGGTCATGGGATCGCTGGTGGCGGTCGACCGCCGCACCGCAGGTATCCAGGTGGAAGACGAGCGCATCGAGCTGAATGTGGTGGCCAGCATAGACAAAAACCTGGGCGATCGTGTCCATATCAACGTGACCAGCTACAACCGACAGGTGCTGCTCACCGGTGAGGTGCCCAACGCGCGCGACAAGGACAACGCCCAGCAGCTGGCATCCCGCACCGAAAATGTGCGGCTGGTGGTCAATGAGTTGGCGGTGATGGGCAAGACCAGTCTGACCGACCGCTCATCGGACACCCTGATCACTGGTCGGGTGAAGGCCGCTTTGGTCGATGCCCAGGATATTTTTGCCAATGCGTTCAAGGTGGTCACCGAGCGCGGTACGGTCTATCTGATGGGCCGGGTGACTCAGCGAGAGGCCAACCGCGCGACCGAGATCGCCCGCGGCGTGAGCAATGTGAAACGGGTGGTGCGGGTGTTTGAGATCATCAGCGAGGAGGAGCTGCAGCGTCTGGTGCCCAAGGCTCCGGAGAAAGACAAGCCGGAGCCGAAAAAATAACCATAGCCGCGGGTCATGGTTTCATGGTGCTGACTTCGGTCAATCTGAAAATACCACGGCCAGGTTCAATCGCCACGCCAGTTGGTATCCCGGTCTGGATGCTTACACCGATCAAACGCCCTGGCTGTGAGGCAAACCTTGCAACTAGCGCTGTTGATTGCCCGAAAGCTAGATCTAGAGGACGTAGTCAGGCAGTTGTAGCTCGCCCGTAAAGATCTTGCGGGCAGTGCGTACCAGTGCGGCCCTGTTGACGACGGCCTGACTGCCCTCGCCGAGCAACGCTACCTCAACGCTGATTTGCCCTTGCGGATGAACGACTGACAGCATGTGGTGGCCGCTTGCACGGGCGATGCCGGAGGCTACGGTACCGGGCAGGGCAAAGGCGGTGCTGACACCAATGGCGCCGGTTACAGCATGTGATGCATGACAGCTATGCGGCGTGAAATATCGCGACACAATGCTGTCGTCTGTGTCGCCGGGGCTTACGATGACAGGCTTGGGCACAACGCTGTTTGATACGTCGCCCAGACCCATTCGGCGTCCGGCTTCCAGGCGCATAGCTTCGATTTTTTGCATCAGTTCGACTTTGGAGTCAAGTTCGGACGGCTTCTCTCGACCTGTAAGACCGAGGCCGCTGGCTCGCACGATCATCAGTGGCATCGCGGCATCAATGCAGGTGACCTCCACCCCGTTGATAGTCTCGATTCGCTGCCCTGTCGGAAACAGCTTGCCCGTGACGGCGCCCCACGCATCAAGGAAATTCAGCAGGACAGGCGCAGCGGTGCCTGCCACGCCGTCGATACGGGTATTTCCTTCATAGCTCACCTGCCTTCCGGGGGTCTGAACTGTGGCCTCAATTTTGGCTCCCGTATTGACGTTGTGAATGCGTACGGTGGTGGTGCCGTCCTGGGCTGTGATCAGGCCCTGCTCGATGGCAAAGGGAGCCACGCCGGCTAGCATGTTGCCGCAGTTCGGGCGGGTATCTACCGATGGACGCCCTACACCAACCTGAGCGAAAAGATAGTCCAGATCACAATCGGACTTGCTCGAACGCGAGACAATAGCTACTTTGCTGTTCAGGGTGCTATTGCCGCCCAGGCCGTCGAGCTGCAGCGGATCTGACGCGCCAATCGCACCGATTAATGCCTGATCACGCAATTCCGGGTCCTGTGGCAACCACTCTTTGAGGAAGAACGGGCCGCGTGAGGTTCCTGCGCGCATCAAGACGCAAGGGATATTTCGCTGGATTGAGTCCATTAGTCGGCCTGCAACTTTGCCTTGGCAACGACTTGTTTCCACTTGGTCAAGTCCTTGCTTACCATTTCGCCCAATTGCTCCGGTGTGCTGGTCTGCACATCGGCACCATGCCCTTCGATACGTAGGATGGTGTCCTTGTCCTGCAGGACCTTGTTCAGTAGCTGATTGAGGCGTTCAACTTGATTCCTGGGTGTCTTGGCGGGTGCAAAAATTGCATACCACTGGTCAACTTCTACCCCTTGAATGCCCATCTCCTTGAGTGTGGGCACATCTGGTAGCACGGCCGAACGTTTTGCGCCGGCAATTGCTAGCGCTTGTAGCCGGCCCGCCTTGACAAATGGAACCCCGGTGAAAACACTGGGGAACATGACATGGGTCTGTCCTCCGATCGTGTCATTTACCGCAGGTGCAGAGCCTTTATAGGGAATATGCAGCATGGATGTCTGCGTGGACATCTTGAAAAGCTCGGCAGCAAAATGTGGGGCAGTGCCATTGCCGGCGGAAGCCACGCTAAAGAAGTCGGGCTTATCCTTCAACATCCGCACCAAATCCTTGACATCTTTCACTTTAAGCGACGGGTTGACCACCATCACGGTGGGCGAATATCCAACCAAGCCTACCGGCTCGAAATCCTTGATCGGGTCATAGCGCAATTTCTGAAGTGCTGGGTTCATTGCGTGAGTGGCGACGTAACCGAACATCAAGGTGTTGCCGTCAGGTACGGCTTTGGAGACATATTCAGCAGCAATCGCACCATTCCCGCCCGCCCTGTTGTCCACAATCACCGACCGGTTGAGCAGTGCGCCCATCTTCTGCGCAATTGTTCGGGCCATGGCGTCGTTACCGCCGCCAGCCGCTGTGGGAACCACAATCGTGATGGGCTTTTCTGCTTGGGCCGCGGCCAACCCATACGCTGCAATGAGCACCAGCGCCACGCAACTTCTCCAGAGCCTTTTCATGCTTCGCCTTTCTGCATATTTACTGAATCCAACGGTCTGTGCATCAATGGAGGCGAATGATGCGGGAAATGCGCTGTTTTTTGAAGTGCAATTTTTAATACAATTAATGCATGGCACACATCAATTTTGATTTACAGCAATTGCAGGCATTTATCGCTGTTGCTGAGCGAGGCAGTTTTCGCGCGGCAGCAGACCAAATTCATTTGTCGCCACCAGCGTTGAGCCGACGGATCGAAAAATTGGAGTCCATCATTGGCACGCGGCTGTTCAACAGGACGACGCGTCAAGTTGAGCTCACTAGCATTGGCCGGGTTTTTCTGGAGCGAGCTCGTGCCGCCATTGATGACCTCGAATCGGCCATTCTGGGTATTTCTGACATAGCAGTCACACGTAGCGGACGGGTGACTGTGGCTTGCGTGCCTTCGGCAGCCATCTACTTTCTGCCGCAGGTGATCAGCGGCTTCTCCGCCAAATATCCGTCGATTCGGATACGGGTGATCGACGAGTCCATGAGCCAGACTTTACAAAGTGTTCTGGCGGGCGAGTCAGATTTCGGCATTGGTTTCATGCCCACGTTGATGCCCGAAATTGCTTTCGAGGGAATCCATATTGATCCGTTTGTGGTAGCTATGCGACATGACCATCCCTTGGCAAAAAGACAAAGCGTGAACTGGTCCCAGATTGAATCAGAGCAGCTGATCTCCGTAGCCCGAAGCAGCGGCAATCGTCAACTGCTTGACGACGTGATGAGTAAAGCCGGGCTTAAGCCCAACTACGCGTTTGAAGTGAGCCACATCGGCACTTTGCTAGGTATGGTAGAAGCTGGTCTGGGAATAGCTGCTGTACCCAGGACATCCCTGCCCGCCAATCACCCTACGGTAGTTGGCTTGCCACTGAGGAAGCCGACCATCTCCCGAAGTCTTGGATTGCTGAGAAAACAGGGAGTCAGCTTGCGACCGGCAGCGAGTATGTTTCATGAGCATCTGTACGATGCCTTGCGCAAACGCCGCCTGCTTCAGGGCAACTGACCATCAAACTCATGGGTGACTGACGGGATGGGCGCGTATTGGCGCTGCAGCATCAGGTGGAAGATCCCGACTTGAGCCGCCTGATCAGGCTGGAGGTGTCCCAGCGCTGGCCGCCCATGGCTTGCACATCGGCGTAGAACTGGTCAACCAGCGCGGTCACTGGCATGGTGGCGCCGTTGCGGCGGGCTTCCTGCAGCACCAGGCCCAGGTCCTTGCGCATCCAGTCGACCGCAAAGCCAAAATCGAACTGGTCGGCTACCATAGTCTTGCCGCGGTTGTCCATTTGCCAGCTTTGCGCAGCACCCTTGCCGATCACCTCCAGCACCAGGTTCATGTCTAGTCCGGCGCGCTGGCCAAAGGCAATGCCTTCGGCCAGACCCTGGATGACGCCGATGCAGCAGACCTGGTTGACCATCTTGGCCAACTGGCCAGCACCGCTGTCGCCAATGCGGGTGAAGGCGCGCGAAAACGCCATGGCCACCGGCTTGGCCTGATCAAACGCGGCCTGATCACCGCCACACATGACAGTGAGCATCCCGTTTTGTGCGCCTGCCTGGCCGCCAGAGACTGGCGCATCGACAAAATGCAGACCTCTTTTTTGCGCGGCCGCATAGAGCTCGCGCGCCACCTCGGCTGAGGCGGTGGTGTGGTCACAGAAAATGGCGCCGGGTTTCATGCCGGACATGGCGCCATCGCCAGCCTGTCCCTGGCTCAGCGCCACGCTGCGCAGGTCATGGTCGTTGCCGACACAGGCAAACACAAAGTCAGCGCCAGCGGCAGCTTCACGTGGTGTGGGCGCCATCTGGCCGCCAAACTCAGCCACCCAGGCTTGCGCCTTGTCGGGGGAGCGGTTGTAGACGGTGACCGAATGGCCAGCGCGCGCCAGGTGGCCAGCCATGGGGTAGCCCATCACGCCCAGGCCAAGAAAGGCAACTTTGCGTGCTGGACAGGGCTCGTAGTTTTTGGGGTTGATATTGCTCATGGGGTGAGAGCTTACACAATCGCCAGGCCATCGGTACCGGAATCCGTTTGCATCCCCTTGGCCCGCTCGCTGTTGAGCTTGATCTGCAGGCGCAGGTCATTGAGCGAATCGGCATTGCGCAGCGCTTCTTCGTAGGAAATCGTGTTGCTCTCAAATGCGTCATACAGGGCCTGGTCAAAAGTTTGCATGCCGAGCTCGCGGCTACGCTTCATCAGCTCCTTGATTTCGGCAATCTCGCCCTTGAAGATCAGGTCGGCCACCAGAGGGGAATTGAGCATGACTTCAACGGCAGCAAACCGGCCCCGGCCATCTTGCTTGGGCACCAGCCGCTGGGAGATGAGGGCGCGCAGGTTGAGCGACAAGTCCATCAGCAATTGGGCGCGGCGCTCTTCCGGGAAAAAGTTGATGATGCGGTCCAGCGCCTGATTGGCGCTGTTGGCATGCAGGGTAGCCAGGCAAAGGTGGCCGGTTTCGGCAAAAGCCACTGCATGCTCCATGGTCTCGCGGTCGCGCACCTCACCCATCAGGATCACATCAGGTGCCTGGCGCAAGCTGTTCTTCAGCGCGATATCCCAGCTCTCGGTGTCCAGGCCCACTTCGCGCTGGGTGACCACACAATTTTTGTGCGGATGGACAAATTCGATCGGATCTTCGATGGTGATGATGTGGCCGTGGGAATTTTCGTTACGCCAGTCCACCATGGCCGCCAGGGTGGTGGACTTGCCCGAGCCGGTGCCGCCCACCAGAATGCACAAGCCGCGCTTGCTCATAGCCACTTCCTTCAGGGCCGGTGGCATGGCCAAGCCGTCCAGGGTGGGCAAGGTGGCGGGTATGACGCGCAGCACCAGGCCTACCTTGCCCTGCTGTACAAAGGCATTCACGCGAAAGCGCCCGGCGGCAGGCGAGATGGCGAAATTGCACTCCTTGGTGCGCTCGAACTCGGCGGCCTGCTTGTCGCTCATGATGGCGCGCGCCAGGGCCAGGGTATGGGTGCTGGTCAGTGCCTGCTGCGACACCTTGGTCACCTTGCCATCGAACTTGATGGCTGGCGGAAATTCAGCGGTGATGAAAAGATCGCTGCCCTTGCGGCTGACCATCAGGCCGAGCAGGTCGTTGATGAACTTGGTGGCTTGATCGCGTTCCATGCGGTGGTTCTCAGCCAGGGAAGTTCTCGGGGATCTTGGCCTTGCCGCGCGCCTCACCCGCGCTGATGACACCGCGTCGGACCAAATCGGTCAGGTTCTGGTCCAGGGTCTGCATGCCCACGCTGTTGCCGGTCTGAATGGTGGAGTACATCTGGGCCACCTTGGCCTCGCGGATCAGGTTGCGGATCGCTGGTGTGCCGATCATGATTTCATGCGCTGCTACCCGCCCGCTGCCGTCCTTGACCTTGCACAGGGTCTGCGAGATCACCGCCTGCAAGGACTCGGAAAGCATGGCGCGCACCATCTCCTTTTCTTCGGCAGGAAAGACATCGATGATCCGGTCGATGGTCTTGGCTGCACTGGAGGTGTGCAAGGTGCCAAACACCAGGTGGCCAGTCTCGGCCGCGGTCATGGCCAGGCGGATGGTTTCGAGGTCGCGCATTTCGCCCACCAGGATGCAGTCGGGGTCTTCACGCAGCGCCGAGCGCAGGGCATTGGCAAAACTGTGGGTGTGTGGCCCGACCTCGCGCTGGTTGACCAGGCATTTTTTGGACTCATGGACAAATTCGATCGGGTCTTCCACGGTGAGGATGTGGCCGTACTCGGTCTCATTGAGGTGGTTGATCATCGCCGCCAGGGTGGTGGACTTGCCCGAGCCGGTGGGGCCGGTAACCAGCACCAGGCCGCGTGGCTTGAGCGCCAGGTCGGCAAAGATTTTGGGAGTGCCGAGCTGCTCGAGTGAGAGGATCTTGCTGGGAATGGTGCGAAACACCGCGCCCGCGCCTCGCTGATGGTTGAAGGCGTTCACTCGAAAGCGGGCCAGGCCCTCGATCTCGAAAGAGAAGTCGATTTCCAGGAACTCCTCATAGTGCTTGCGCTGGGAGTCGTTCATGATGTCGTAGACCAGGGCATGCACCTGCTTGTGGTCCATCGGATCGACATTGAGGCGGCGCACATCGCCATGAACCCGGATCATGGGGGGCAGGCCTGAGGACAGGTGCAAGTCCGAGGCCTTGTTCTTGACACTGAAAGCCAGCAGTTGGGTAATGTCCACGAGTTTCCCGTTGTTCACCGGTTTGTTACGCTTGAGGTCATTATGAACACGATATCCGCCAATCTGCACCTGGTTCGGGCCCGTATCCTTGATGCATGTCATAAGGCAGGGCGGGCTGCAGATTCGGTGCGCCTGTTGGCTGTGTCCAAGACATTTCCCTCCGATGCGGTGGCGCTCGCGCACGCCGCCGGGCAGAACGCCTTTGGCGAGAACTACATCCAGGAAGGTGTTGAAAAAATAACCTCATTGGCCTCGCTCAAGCTGGAGTGGCATTGCATTGGTCCGATTCAGAGCAACAAGACCCGGCAGGTGGCGGAGCACTTTGACTGGGCGCAGACGATTGATCGGCTCAAGACGGCTCAACGCCTGGACCAGCAACGACCCGACCATCTTCCTCCCCTGCAAGTCTGTTTGCAGGTCAATGTGGACGGGGGCAGCACCAAGTCGGGCGTGAGCCCTGATCTATTGCCCGATCTGGCGCATGCGGTAGCCGCGTTGCCGCGCCTGCGGCTGCGCGGCCTGATGTGTATCCCCGAGCCGGCACCTGATTTTGAGGCGGCATGCGAGGTGTTCGGCCGTGCCCGGAAATTGTTTGATGCCCTGAACGCCAGGGGCTTGCAGCTGGACACGCTGTCGATGGGCATGACCGCGGACCTGGAGGCTGCCATTCAAGCGGGCAGCACTATGGTACGGGTGGGCACAGCCATTTTTGGCCATCGCTCCTGACCGGCTCAGCTTGCTTCGGACTCGCGCCGAGCCAGGCCTGCAAAAAGGTCAAGGCACCGCTCACGCCAGGCGTAAACCGGGTCGTCCTCGGCCAGCAGTTGAAAGGGGCTGCTCAGACGCGCCCATTGGAAACCGCCAAAGGCCAGGTAGTCGGCATAGCCGGGGTGGGTGCCGTTGATGAACGGGCCCTCCTGCAGCTTCATGCGCATTGGGCGCAGTGATTCGCGAAAGGCGCCAACGCGCTCGTCGCGTCCGGCCTGCACTTCTTCCAGTGTCTTGCGGTTCTGTTTTTCGCGTGAAGCGCGAAAGTAGGCGTGGTCATCGGGGTGCAAGCTGTTATGCAGGTCGAGCAGAATCAGGCGGCTGATGCCCGCGTGAATGGTGGTCTGGACCCAATACTGGAAAAAACGCAGCAGCTGTGCCTGAGCGTCTGCGCCCATGAGGGGCGGTGTGTCGGCAAAGGTCTGGTCAAGGTATTGCACGATGGCCCAGCTGTCGGTGACGCGCTGACCTGCATGCTCAATCGTCGGGATGGTCAGTCGCGGCCCACCGGGGTTGAGCGCATCAATCTGGCCAAACCGCAGGTCTTGTACCTGAAAGTCAATGTTTTTGTGCGCCAGCGCCATGCGCACGCGCCAGGAGTTGGGGCTGAAGTGGGCGCCACGCGCATTCACCAGATCGTAGAGCAGCATGCTAGGTTTCCTCCGGGTTGAGATTTGCTTGTCTGCGCCAGCAGTGCCGGGCGTAAAGCAGCAGATTGGCGCCCAGGTAGGCCGCCAGCAGATATTGGAATGGCAGGTTCTGCGCGAATCCCATTTCATCGCTGAGCAGAACATAGGCGCAATAAATACCCAGCACCGCCGCGGCACGGGTAAGCCAGCTGGCCGGCTGCAGCCAGCTGCTTGGCAGGCGGCTGCAGAGCCAGGCGCCGCACAAGCCGCTCAATATGCCAAGCGCAGCCCCCACCGCCACATCGGCTGGCCAGTGGGCACCGACGGCCACCCGCGACAGGGCCACGCCTGAGGCCAAGGCGAAAAGCCACAAGTGGCGGCGCCGATGATCAGGATTCAGTGAAAAATAAATTGCAGTGGCAGCAGCAAAGGCGGTGATGGTGTGGCCCGAGGGCATGGCGGCCACAAACAATGGCTCACCGATGACGCGAATGCCGTCTGGTCCCAGCACCTCCAGCGGGCGCGGGCTATAGAAAAAGCTTTTCCCCGCCCGGGTGAAAATGCCGGCAAAGGGTGCCGCGCACAGCCATACCAGCAGCACGCGCGGCCGGCGCCAAAGCGCAGGGGCAGTGAAAGCAAACACCGCCCAGCCGGTGCCCAGCAGGGACAGGAGCGACCAGGCCAGGTCGGGCAGCAGAGCCAGCGATTGGTTGAGGGCGTAGAACAATCCGGGCTCGTACCATGGCCGCCAAAGAGGCAGGGTCAGCAGCAGCACCAGTGCCGGCAGGGCCCAATGCCTGGGTGACAAGCGGGGCATGGCAAACGGGGAGTCGGACATTCGGGTCATGCAAGAACTGCCCATTCTAGGCTTCAGGGTTCGCCCATTCGCCTGGGTTGGGGCTGGCCGCCCCAACCCTTGCACGCATGCAGGCTGAAGTGCGCCACTGGCCTGCCCGCGCGCACGACCGCAAACCTGTCCAGGGCCTCGCACTGAGCAAACTGGCCTGCGCCCACAGGCAAGTGGTAGGCCATTTGCGACCAGCCCAGCAAGATGGCGCTGTCTGCCCGGGGCAACTCACCTGACCACAGCGAAAACTGATCAAAGCCAGGCGCAATCACATGCACTGGCAAGGGTTGGGCATACCAGGCCAGCCGACTGGCCAGGGTCCAGTTCTGCACCGCCAGCCGGGGAATGCCCAACTGGGCTGACCAGCGGCGCGCTTGTACGCCGGCTTCTTCCCAGCCGTAGAAATCGCTAAAGGGATTGATCGACTCGTCCATGTCGCCACGACTCTGCAGCCAGGGCGGCCCCGCACTCAGCATCAGGACATACAGGGCCAGACATAAGAACACTTGCAAACTGCCCAGCAACCAGACCAGGCGTCTGCGCCCAGAGCGCCAGAGCGCTTGCAGGCCGATGCCCGCCACGGGTGCCAGCGCCACCCAGGCCGGAGCGGTCCAGTGCGGCAGGCTGGATCCGCCACCCGCCAGATAGGCAAGGGCAGCCAGGGGCAATAGTGCAAAGGACAGCGGCCAGCGCGCAGACCCTGGCGCATTGCGTATGGGCCTGCTTGCCGCCAGTGCGCCCCATAGGAGCAAGGGATACAGCAGGGCCTGCACCAGCAAAAAGGTGGCCAGGTGGGCGAGCCGCCAATCGCTGCCAGCACCGTGGTGCAACTGGTAGGCGAAAGACATCCAGTGGTTCTGGGCGTTCCAGACAAAAACTGGCGCCACCAGCACCAGCGCAATTGTCAGCGCCCACCATGGCGCGGCCCGGCGCAAGAGACTGGCGCCATGCGTCGCCAACAGGCAGGCGGCTACCGGCAAGGCCACGAAGATGGCGGTGTATTTGGCCAGTCCGGCCAAGCCAAGCAGGGCACCCAATAACAACCATTGGTGTGATTGTTGGGCACGCCCATGGTCCAGCAAGCGCAAGGTCTGTAGCATGAGCGCAGCAGTCAGGCACATCAGCAGAGTGTCTGGCAGCAGGCCCATGCCCAACACATGCGGCAGCGGCGCCAGGCTGAAAGCAAGCAGCGCCCACCAGCCACTTTGCTGCACTGCCTGGGTGGGCGCAGCCAGGTCGATCTGCTGATGCAGTCGCTGGCCCAGGGCATGAACCAGGACTGCAGTGACCAGCCACAGTGCGCCAGGCAGCAGGCGCAAGACGCCCGCTGGGGCACCCAGCCAGACCAGCGGAATTTGCAGCCAACCCACCAGCGGCGGATGATCGTAATAGCTGAGCGCCGGGTGGGCCGCGTACAAGGCATAGTGGGCCTCGTCGCCCGACAAACCCAGGCTGAAGCCCAGGCCTGCGTGAATCAGCGCATTGCCCAGCAGCAGGATCAGCAGCGCGCGTAAATGGGGCGAAACGGATTTGGTCAAGGGCAGACGAGCCTGTGCAATGAGGCGAGTCTAATTCAGCCCTCGCTCAAACTGGTTGGGTTGGGTTTGGTTCAAGCCCGTCAGTGAAGCCGGCCGCCAGGCCGTGACGCAATCGGGCGCTCGGCGCTAGACTCTGGCCATGGACACTACGGTAAGCCAGATCGATTCTATGCGCTGCCCCCTTTGCGAACGGCCCAATGCCTGTGCCCATGAAATCGAGCGTGTCAGCGGCCAGCCTCAGGCGCCGTGCTGGTGTACCCGGGTTGGTTTCGACGCCGACTTGCTCGCTCGTGTACCTGCCCAGGCGCGTGGCCTGGCTTGTCTTTGCCAACAGTGCGCCAGCGCACCTGACCTGCCATGAGCCGTACCCACCAGGAGCAGCGCCAGGCCTTGCGCTCCACCTGGTTGAGTGTGTGGGTCAACCTGACCCTGGCCTTGGCACAGGTGGTGATCGGCTTCTTTGCCCGCTCGCAGGCCCTGATTGCCGATGGCTTTCACTCGCTGTCGGACCTGCTGGCTGATGCGGTGGTGCTGTGGGCCGCTGGTCATTCGCACCGCGCGGCCGATGACACCCACCAGTACGGTCACGCTCGTTTCGAGACCGCCGCGGCGCTGGCTATCGGCTTGCTGCTGATGGCCACTGGGGCGGGTTTGCTCTGGACAGCCGGGCTCAAATTGCATAGCGGCACTGCCCTGGAAGCGGTGCACCCGGTAGCTTTGGCAGTGGCATTGCTGACACTGGTGGCCAAGGAGGGCTTGTTCCAGTACATGCGCCGTGTGGGCGAGCGACTCAAGTCCTCGATGCTGATTGCCAACGCCTGGCATGCCCGTGCAGACGCCGCTTCATCGCTGGTGGTGGCTGTGGGGATTGCGGCCAACCTGCTTGGCTACCACAGCATGGATGCGGTGGCGGCGCTGATCGTGGGTGTGATGATCGTCAAGTCGGGCTGGAGTTTCTCGGTCGAGGCCTTTCACAGCCTGACCGATCATGCGCTCGACCCCGAACAGATCTCGCGCATCCGCAGCACCATCCATTCAGTGGATGGGGTGCGCGGCATCCATGGTCTGCGCACACGCCGCATGGGCGACTGGGCAGTCATTGACCTGCATATCGAGGTCGATGCATACCTGACGGTCTCTGAAGGACATTTCATTGCCGAGACCATTGCTGCGCGCGTCAAGGAAAATCACAGGGTGGCCGAGTGCACGGTGCACATCGACCCCGGGCGTGTGCGGCATCTTGACCGCCTGCTTGCGCTGCCACCGCGGGCGCAGGTACAGGCCACTGTGCAGCAGGTGCTGGGCCAGCCAGCATTGCTGCGTTTGCATTACCTGGAAAGCGGACTGGAAGTAGAGGCTGAACTGGCCAATCATGTGCCGCCCAGTGAAATCAAACGCATGGAGCGCGCATTGCGCGAGGCCTTGGGCGTTCAGCACCTGGCCCGTGTGCGTGTCACTTGCCCGCCGACGGGCTCGACCATTTAAGGTCCTGGTCCGGGCGAATGGCCTGGCGGGGGTGCCAGGCCTAGGGATGGTGTTCAAAACTCCCGCCATGCGCGTTCGAGTCCAAAACGGGATGATTTGATCGCCAACACCGCGCGTCGTGTGCTTGGCAGCACACGC